>NZ_JBNHFD010000012.1:0-68854 GCF_059089865.1 Arthrobacter sp. Y3221157 | reverse complement strand
CACTGTCCAGATTCGAACGCGGCCTCACCCGCGACGACCAATTCTTCCAACGCTACTCAGACTGGCTCAACAACAATTGACAGCTATAGGAGCATCAAAGCAGCCTCTGCGCTGCGGCCTACTGGCTAATGGGCGGCATCGCCTTCCCGTTGAGCAGGCTCGCCGTCCCGTTTCGTTGGCCGGTATCCGGCGAGTTCGGCGCGGATGTCGCCTTCCTCGTGCCCGCCCTTCTTCTTTCCCATCGGCAGCGCCTTCAGCAACGGGTGCACAACAGCCATGACGAGCAGGCCCCACGCCAACCCGAGTACTGCCGAGCACAGCGTGTTCACGAGCCAGGCGAGGAAGCCGCCCACCACTGCAATCCCGGCAAAGGGTTTCTCAAGGACATGGACCAGGTCATACGGCGCGTGCCAGCCAAGATCGTGGGCTCCCTGCAGCATGATGTGGCCGCCAACCCACAGCATGGCGATGGTCCCGATGAAGGTGATCGCCGCCAGCACGGCGGGCATCCCCTTGACGAGCATTTCGCCAAAGCGCTTGGAGCCGGCGGAGTCCTTGGTGGTCAGGTGGAGGCCGATATCGTCCATCTTCACGATGAGGGCAACCGCGCCGTAAACAAGGACCGTGATGACGAGGGCCACCACTACCAGGATGAGCGCCCGGATCCAGATGGATTCAGCGGCCACCTCGTTCATCGAGATGACCATGATCTCGCAGGACAGGATGAAGTCGGTGGTGATGGCGCCCTTGACCACCTTGGCCTCGGCCCCCGGTCCGCGGTCAACCGCCGGAGAATCCTCTTCCGCGGTGTGGTGGCCGCGGATCTTGTGCCAGACCTTCTCCGCACCCTCATAGCAAAGGTAGGTGCCGCCCAGCATCAGGATGAACGGGATTGCCCACGGGGCGAAGGCGCTGATGAGCAGCAGGGCCGGCAGGATGACCAGGAGCTTGTTCCGGAGCGAGCCCCAGAAGATCTTCTTGATCATCGGGAGTTCGCGGGACGGGTCCCTGCCGGAGACGTACTGCGGCGTGACGGCGGCATCGTCGATGACGACGCCGGCAGCCTTGGCCCCTGCCTTGGCGGCGCCGGCCGCGACGTCGTCCACCGAGGCGGCAGCTATCCGGGCCAGGGCTGCGACGTCATCCAACAGGGCAACGAGACCGCCGCTCACAGTTCGCTCCCGCGCTTCCCGACGGCGGACTGCTGAGCGTGGATGCTTCGGTTGAGGCTCGTTATTGGCATGTTCGGAGTATACGTCCAGCGCATGACGGTAAAGGGATCCGAACAAGAACGAAGCAGCCAATGTTCACGCCGTTCATTGCGCTTTATGCTGGATCACAATCAAAACTACAACGTTGGAGAAATTGTGCCGGCTACACCTGCCACCGACGAGGCCATCGCCACCCTGGCTCCCCTGCGCCCCGACGCCTTCACGGTTCCCTACCGCGACCCGGTATGGGACGGCCCCACTGACCCCATCCTGGTGGCCGACCACCTCAGGGGCGAGTGGGTCCTGTTCTACACGCAGCGCCGGGCCACGAAAGCGGGCCTGACCGGCGTCGAATGGGTGCACGGTACGGGTATCGGCGTCGCGCGGTCATCGGATGGCGGTGCCACCTGGACCTACCAGGGCACCGTGGACGGGCTCACGCCGCCGGGAACTGAACAGCCTGCAACCCTCTGGGCGCCCGACGTCGTCCGTATCGGCGGCCAATGGATCATGTATCTTACCGTGCTGCCCGGAGTAAGGACTGACTGGACCGGGCAGGCGGGCATCGTGCAGTTCGCCAGCAAGGACCTGGAGCACTGGGAATACCTGGGTGCCATTGACCTGGACTCCCCGCGGGCCATCGATGCGGCCGTGGCGCGTTGCGGGGACGGCCGCTACCGTCTCTGGTACAAGGACGAAACCCGCGACTGCAACACCTACAGCGCGGTCAGTGACACGCCGGAGGACCCGGCATCGTGGGTCCTGGAAGGAGTCGCGATTTCCGGGCGCCCCCACGAAGGGCCAAGGCGTTCCGGATGGCCGGGGCGTACTGGATGATCGTGGACGAATGGCGGGGCCAGGCCGTCTACCGCTCTGAAGATGCCGCGGGCGGCTGGACCCGGCAGGAGCACCTGGACGGCCTCATCCTCACCGCACCTGAAACGGCAGGCGGCCGGCCCGTCGTCGGACGCCATGCGGACGTGGTGCCGCTTCCCGCCGGCGGGGACGGCGCGGAGCGGGCCCTGCTGGTGTACTTCACGCATCCGTACTGGGGCGGGGAGGACATCGGCAGCATGGAAGCGGACCCGCGCACGCGCCTGAGCCACGTCCGGGCGGCCGTCCTGGAAGTCCGTGACGGCGTCCTGGTGTGCACCGAACACTGAAGGCAGCACGCACGACAGCGGGCCAAACCCTGGAACTATAAGCCAGCTGCTGCCGGCACCGGTCCAGGGCTTGGCCCTCTGCCTGATTCGTGGGCGGGCCCAAGGCCCTGATGAAGCTAGCCGCGGTGCGGTGAGCCCAGCTCCACCGGGTCCTCGTCCGTCAGGTACGCCAGTTCGGAGTGGGCCGCGAGGTCGATGCCGCGCATCTCGTCCTCCGGCTTAATGCGCAGGCCCACGGTCTTGTCCAGGATCTTTGCCAGGACCCAGGTGATGCCGAACGAGTACGCCAGGACCGTGACCGTTGCCAGCGACTGCACGCCCAGGAGGTCCAGGCCGCCGCCGTAGAAGAGCCCGTTGACGGCGTTCGGGGCGGCGTCGGTGGCGAAGAGGCCGATCAGCAGGGTCCCGAGGATGCCGCCCACCAGGTGGACACCAACGACGTCGAGCGAGTCGTCGAAGCCGAGCCGGAACTTCAGCTCGATCGCAAGCGAGCACACGGCGCCGGCGATCAGGCCGATGGCAATGGCGCCCAGCGGGCTGACCGAGCCGCAGGCGGGCGTGATGGCGACCAGTGCCGAGACCAGGCCGGATGCAGCGCCCATGCTGGTGGCGGTTCCGTTGCGGAGCCGCTCAACGAGGGCCCACGCGAGGAGGCCGGCGGACGCTGCCACGGCGGTGTTCAGGAAAACCACCGACGCCGACTGGCCGGCAGAGAGTGCGGACCCGGCGTTGAAGCTGAACCAGCCCACCCACAGCAGGCCCGCGCCAACCAGGACCAGCGGCCGGCTGTGCGGCTTGGTGTGTTCCATCTGGGGCCAGCCCGAGCTCTTGCCCAGGACCAGTGCCAGGGCGAGGGCGGCGGCGCCAGCGTTCATGTGCACGGCCGTGCCGCCTGCGAAGTCGATGGCCTTGATGCCGCTGGCAATCCAGCCGCCAGTCACGCTGCCGTCCGCGGAGGAGAAGGCGAAGACCCAGTGCGCAATGGGGAAGTAGACGATGGTGGCCCAGATGCCGGCGAAGAGCATCCAGGCGCCGAACTTCATGCGTCCTGCCGCCGCGCCGGCCACCAGGGCCGTGGTGACGCAGGCGAAGAAGAGCTGGAACGCGGCGAACAGGATGACCGGGATGGACGCCCCCTCGTCCGCGGCCAGCAGCTGCCCCATGCCGGGGAACTCCGTGACGTCACCGATCAGCCCCAGGCCGCCCACGGAGTTCCCGAAGGCCAGCGAGTACCCAAACAGCGCCCACAGGACGGCGACCAGGCTGGCGCCGCCGAAGCACATCATCATCATGTTGAGGATGCGGCGCGAACCCACCATGCCCCCGTAGAACAGGGCCAGGGCGGGGATCATCATGCAGACCAGCGCTGCGCTGGCCAGAATCCAAGCGACATTTCCCGAATCCATTGGGAAACCCCTTTCGTGATGCGAGGAGAGAACGGAAATCGCCTGTCAGAGCCACTCCGGAGGAGGGACGCGGAGTCAGTACCACGTTCAGCGGAGGGCGGCTATTGCCGTCTGGATCCAACTGTATGGCGGGGGTTTTGAGCTGGGTTTCGGGTGTGTTAAATGATGGTTTCAGTCATCCACACCCGGGTTTCAGGGGCTACGCCACAGCTGCACTTCCCCGGCGCGGCTAAGCTGGAAAAACCCGGGCAGCTGGGCAAACCCTGCCAGCGGAAGGACAGAGACGGACATGGCGAGAGCGACAGTGCAGGACGTCGCCCGGACGGCGGGAGTGTCCGTAGGGACAGTATCCCGGGTCCTGAATGGCAGCCCCGCCGTGAGCGTAGCGAGCAGGGAAAAGGTGGCAGGAGCCATCCGCCAGCTCAACTACCGGCCGCTCGCCTCCGCGCGCGACCTGCGGCGCGACCGGACGATGCGCATCCTGGCGCTCGCCAAAAACCTCGACTCACCCATCATCAGCGAGGCCTTCCGCGGAGTGGGCGACGCAGCCGCATTGTCTGGTTATGTCAGCCTCATCGCGCCGACATCGGGCGACCCGGAGCGGGAGCAGCAGCTCGTGGACATGCTCCGCAACGGCTCTGTTGACGGGCTGCTGCTGTTCTCACCGACCATGCCGGACGACGACGTGGAGGCTTTGGCCGCCCAGCACAGTGTGGTGCAGCTGTGCGAAGTGGGGGACGCGGAGGCAGCGTTCGGAGTGTCCATCGATGACCGCCAGGCCGCCTTCGACATCACCCGGCACCTAATCGAAACCGGCAACCGGCGGCTTGCAATGATCGGCAACCGGGCCGCCCGCTCAGGCAGGCTGCGGGAGGAAGGGTTCCGCAGTGCTGCAGCAGAAGCAGGCCTGCCGCCCGCTCACACGCTCTTCACCGACGGCGGGTTCGACTTCCATGCCGGGCGCCGCCTCGCCAGGGAACTGCTAACCCTGGACCCGCTGCCGGACGCCGTCTTTTGCGGCAGCGACACCGTGGCCGCCGGCTGCGTCCGGGAAATTACTGATGCCGGCCTCAACGTGCCCGGCGATATTGCCGTTGCGGGTTTTGACGACTCGATCCAGGCGGAGATGTGCGTTCCGGAGCTGACCACCATCAGGCAGCCGGCGTACGACATGGGCCGGCTTGCGTTCGAGGCACTTTTCGACCGCATGACCGGACCGGCGGAACCTCGCCGGGGGCGCACCTTCCTTCCCCATGAGCTGGTGGTGCGGGAATCGACGGCCCGATAAAAAGGGTTGACAGTGGAGAGCAGGCACTGAAAGAATTTTGGAATCGATTCCAACGTTATCCAGACTCGCTCGTCGCCCCTCGTGGAATCGATTCCACCATGAACCGTAAAAGTCCCGATCCTAAGGAAGCACACCCTTGAACAACCAGCAGCCCGTCGGCCAGCAGGCAGCCACGCCGGCCGCAGCACCTGTTCCAGAACTGAGGGTCGGCGTCGTCGGCATCGGCTGGGCCGGGCAGCAGCACCTGAAGGCCTACGGTGCGCTTCCAGGCGTACGCATTGTGTCGCTGGCCGGCATGGAACAGGACCTCCGCGAGTCACTCCAGGCCGAGTACGGCATTCCGCACGGGTTTGCGGACTGGCAGGAGATGCTGGACCACGGCGGGCTGGACGCCATCAGCGTGGCAGTGCCCACCTTCCTGCACGCACCCATCGCCGTTGCTGCACTTGAGCGGGGCCTGCACGTCCTGAGCGAAAAGCCCATCGCGCGCAACGCCGCCGAGGGCCAGGCCATGGTGGATGCCGCCCGCAAAGCCAGTCGGGTCCTGGACGTCGCCTTCAACCACCGCCGCCGCGGCGACATCCAGGCGCTCAAGCAGGTCATCGACGACGGCGGCCTCGGGCGCCCCTACTACGCCAAGGCATCATGGCTGCGCCGTTCCGGCATCCCCACGCTGGGCAGCTGGTTCACCAACCCCGAACTCGCCGGCGGCGGGCCCCTGGCCGATATCGGCGTCCACGCACTGGACTACGCCCTGCACCTGCTGGGCGAACCCAAGGTGCTGGCAGTGTCCGCCGCCACCCACTCCGAGCTGGGCCCGCAGGGGCGGGGCGGCGGAAGCGCCTACTCAGCCCTGGCTTCAAGCCACGCCTTCGAGGTGGAGGACTTCGCATCCGCCTTCCTCCGGCTCGAGGGCGGCGGAACGCTGCTCATCGAGGCCAGCTGGGCGACGTACCGCGAAACCGACGACCTGCTGGACTTCACCGTCTACGGGACCGACGGCGGCGCCGACCTCAAGGTGCAGGGCGCACCCTTCCCGCCCGTCGGCCAGCTCCGGGTGTTCACCGACAAGGACGGGGAATCCGCCGATTATGTGCCACCGGTCCTCCCGGGCCGGGCGCATGATGCCGTGGTGGAGGACTTCGTGACAGCCGTCCGCGGCGGCCCGGAGGCCTGGCGCGGGCATGACGGCTCGCTGGCCCTCTACCGGGCACATATCATCGACGCGTGCTACCTGTCGGCGCGCGAGCAAAGGGAGGTTCGTCTCTAATGGGTGAAAAGCTGAGGATCCTGGTCTGGAACGAAGGTGTCCACGAGGTTAACAACGAGCCGGCCCATATCGGGGAGATCTACCCCGACGGCATCCACGGCGCCATCGCAGCAGGCCTCCGCCCCTTTTACCCGGAGTCGGAGATCACGACGGCGGTCCTCGCCACCGACGACCAGCATGGGCTCAGCGAGGAGGTGCTTGCCGAAACGGACGTCCTCCTCTGGTGGGGCCACATCGCCCATGACCAGGTGGGAGACGCCGTCGTCGAGCGCGTCCAGCGCCACGTTCTGGGCGGGATGGGACTGATCGTGCTCCATTCGGGGCACTTCGCAAAGATCTTCACCCGGTTGCTGGGCACCAGCTGCTCGCTGGCGTGGCGGAACGAGGGCGAACGCGAGCTCGTGTGGACCGTGAAGCCGTCGCATCCCATCGCCGAGGGCGTGGACAGCCCCATCGTGATCCCGGAACAGGAGATGTACGGCGAGCTGTTCGATATTCCCGACCCCGACGACCTGATCTTCATCAGCTCGTTCGCCGGCGGCGAGGTGTTCCGTTCCGGCGTCACGTTCACCCGCGGCAAGGGACGCATCTTCTACTTCAGCCCTGGCGACCAGGAATACCCGGTGTACCACCACCCGCAGATCCAGCGCGTCCTGGCGAACGGCGTCCAATGGGCTGCCCAGCCCGGACTGGACCGCTCGGCACCCGCCGTGACCAATCCCGCGCGGGACTGGTTCGCGGAGCGCTAGGAAGACAAGTTGCGGGTTTCCCCATAGCCGCCCCGCGCCCCAGCGGGTACAACTGAGAGATGACTTCCTCAGCGCTGGTGCTAGGTCCCATGATGCGGTTCGTGGATGAGACGACGGCGAGCATCTGGGTGGAAACCCGCGACTCTTCCCAAGTATCCGTGCAGGCCGGCGGCAGGGAATGGACGGCTTCAACCTTTGCCGTGCACGGGCACCATTACGCCCTGGTTGACGTGGATGGACTTGAGCCTGGAACGGTAACGCCGTACACGGTGGAGATCAACGGACGCCAGGTATGGCCGGAGCAGGAGCCTGGTTTCCCGCCGCCGGTGATCGCCACGCTCAAGCCGGGCAAGCCGCTGCGGCTGGCGTTCGGTTCCTGCCGGACCAGCGTCCCCCATGATGCCTCCGGCAACCGCAGTCATGGCGTGGACGCCCTGCGCGCGTACGCCATGGACCGGAGCTCGAACGGAAAGGAACCCTGGCCAGATCTGGTGGCATTCCTCGGAGACCAGGTCTACGCCGATTCCACCAGCGACCAGATGCAGGAGTTCATCAAAGCGCGGCGGGACATTAAGGCGCCTCCCGGCGAGGAGCTCAAGGACTACGAGGAGTACGCCCACCTCTACTACCTGGCCTGGTCCGACCCGGCCAACAGGTGGCTGCTGTCCACCCTGCCCAGCGCCATGATCTTTGACGACCATGACATCCGGGACGACTGGAACGCGTCGCGGAGCTGGCGGGAGGAAATGCAGACCGCCAGCTGGTGGCGTGGGCGAATCGTAGCCGGGCTGGCGTCCTACTGGGTCTACCAACACCTCGGGAACCTTTCGCCGCAGGAGCGCGCTGCGGATCGCCTCTGGCAGAAAGTTGCCGCTCACAGCGGCAGCGGGGAATTGGACCTCAGCGCCGAGCTGGACACCTTTGCGGCGCAGGCAGACCAAGACCCGGAGGCTTACCGGTGGAGTTTTTGCCGCGACTTCGGTGACACCCGGCTGATCGTGGTTGATTCCCGTGCCGCTCGGAACCTGGCACCGGACCGCCGCGCCCTGCTGGATGACGCAGAGACCGCCTGGCTGGACGACCGGATGCAGGGCGGCTTCCGGCACCTGCTGGTGGCCACGTCCCTGCCGTTCCTGCTGCCGATGGGCCTGCATCACCTCGAATCCTGGGACGAGGCTGTTTCGGAGGGCGCGTGGGGGAAACGCGCGGCCCGCGCCGCCGAGAAGCTGCGCCAGGCCTTCGACTTGGAGCATTGGGCAGCCTTCCAAAAGAGCTTCCGGCAAGTGGCGGCGATGGCCATGGAGGTGGCAGACGGCCGGCGCGGCCCGGCACCGGAGACGGTGACCTTCCTTTCCGGCGACGTGCACTTTTCCTACGTCTCCGAAGTGGAGCGGAGCGAAGGCAGCAGGATCATCCAGGCGGTCTGCTCCCCCATCCGTAACCCGCTGCCCCGGCTCCTGCGGTCCTTCGGCGCTGTCATGTCCTACGGCCTGGCCGCCCCCGTGGGCGCCGCCATTGCCCGCTCGGCCAAAGTCCAAGCGCCGCCGTTCCAGTGGTCCGGCATCAAGGGCCCGTGGTTCGACAACAACCTGGCCAGCCTCGAGGTGGTGCCCGGGGGGCTGAAGCTATGGTGGCAGAAAGGCGTGGTGGACGGCGGGGACAACCTTCACCCCAGGCTGGAACGCGTGGCGGAGATTACCGTCGCTTCCCGCCGCGCCGGGGAGCCTGCCAGGGAACGGGGTTAAGTCCCGCCTGACGCCTGGCGCCGCAACCGTGCCACGAGCGTGGCGGCGAGCATCGCCGTCGTCAGTTCCAGTCCGATAACCAGCAGCAGTCGGCTACTGCTGGTCACCTCAAAAGCGGACGACGGCACTCCCCCGCCGTGGGCGTGCCCCGCACCTCCCGCGCCCAGCAACAGGACCGCGTGCAGGCCGGCCATCGCCACGGCGGCGGCAGCCACCCGGTGGAGTGCCCCCACTCTTCCGTGGCGCCAGATGTGGACGGTGCAGGGGACACAGACGGCGGCGAGCGCCACCATCAGGAGTCCGAGCCAGACGCCGTGCCCGCCGGAAGCGGCCACCCACACATGCACCAGGCAGGACGCCGCAGTGACCAGCGCGCACAGCCGGGAATGAAGTCCCCGGCTAGTGGCAGGAGCCACCGCTGGTGCCTTCGCTGTTGCACGCCGACGCCGCGTTGACGTTGGCGGGCACGTCCAGGACCGGGCTGCGGTCGAAGAAGCCTTCGGGGCGGAGCTTGAAGCCTACGGTGTCCACGGGCATGATGGGCCAGTCCTCCACCCGCGGGAAGTGCGTCAGGCCGAAGGTATGCCAGACCACGATGTCCTGGCCGTCGATATCCCGGTCCTGGGCCACGTACCCGGGCAAGCCGGCGCCGCCGGCGTGCTGATTGACGAAGTCGCCCGTGGGGTACCGCTCCTCCTCGGCGTAGCGGGTGACCCAGAGGTCCTTGGTGGCGAATGCTGCGCGGCGGGCAATCGAGGATTCGGGGTCGGCGAGCAGGGTGGGCTGGTTGTGGGAGTGGAGCTTGTAGCCCACCGGCTCGCCCAGGCGGTTGCGGGACCCGGGGTTGGAAATAATCCAGGTCCGTCCCACCCGGGCATCAGCTTCCCGGACGGCGCCGGACTCGCGGGCCAGGACGGTGCGTTTGCGGGAGAAGGCGTTGCCGCGTTCGTTGCCCGGGCCCATGGCCTGGCGAGCCACGTCTTCTTCCTCCACCCGGTTGCTGAAGCCGTCGATTGCCATGTCCAGCCGCGCGCTGAACAGGTGCTGGTGGAACGGGGCCCCCAGGCCGGGGGCGAGCTGGGAGATGTTGTCCGAGCCACCTTCGGGGAAGGCGGAGGTGAAGACGACGCCGGTTGCCTTGGCCTCGAATTCGATGGTGCCGTCCAGGTAGAGGTACCAGTAGAAGCCGTAGTCGTAGTTGCCAATGGTGGTGAAGAAGGAGATCACCAGGCGGCGGTTGCGCCGGGTGTAATTGACGCCGCTCCACAGGTCACTGTGCTTGGACAGGATGCCCCAGTCCTCCTCGTGCATGCAGATCCCGTTCCGGATCTCGCGCGGGTTGCCGAAGGCGTCGCTGATGACCGGGCTGAGGTAGGTGATGTCGCCCAGGCAATCGCAGCCCAGCTCCAGGGAGTTGGCGTACTGGCCCACCAGGTACTCGCCGGTATCGAAGTAGTTCTGCCAGGACCGGACGGGCGACGGATCGCCGTACGGGACCACCATCTCGGCGATGGAGGCCCGGTTGATGATCGGCCGCAGCCTGTCACCGTCCCGGAACCCCAGGTTGTGCAGGACTACGCCCTCGCGGACATCGAAGCCCACGTCCACGCTCCACTTTTCCCACTCCACGTGGTTGCCGCCGGTGACGGTGAAGCTGGGGCCTTCGGGCTGGGTGATGTTGATGGGTTTCTGGGTGGTGCGGAGCGGGCCGGTCAGCTCCGGATCGGTGTAATTGCCGTGCTCCGCGGGGATGGGCATGGCGCCCAGGTCGATCACCTGCGTGACCTCCTTGTTCACCACGTCCACGTAGGCCACCAGGCCGTCCACGGGATGTGCCCACGCGCTGTCCTCGGGGAAGTCCTGGACGAACGCCAGGCCCCGCAGGATCCGCCGGCCCTTCTCATCGGCATATTCAAAGACGCCCGCCGAAAGCGGCGCCACACGCACTTTTTCAACATTCAGGCCCCGGTCCTCCAAAGCGTTAAGCCAGCGTGTGTCGGTGGCAAGGAGGGACTCCACCAGCTCGAATTCCTCCTCAAGGACCGGCAGTTCGCCGGTCACCGCGGTATCGAGTTCGACGGCGGACAGCACCTTTTGCTGCGTGACCGAGACGATCACGTCGCGCGGCACCGCGCCGGAGACATCGTGGACAAAGACCCGGAAGCGGCGGTCCGCCCCCTCGGGTGCCGCGCCACGCGGTGGCTCCAGGAGGCCCAAGTAGGCGATCCGATGCTGTGGTTCCAACTGGCCAGCTGCCTGCAGGATGGAACGTACTGCAAGGATTTCCGGCGCCGTTGCCAGGCTGAAGGGGGATGCAGTGTGGGTTGGTGCAAGAGTCATGGTGAAACCTTTGTCCAGGCCGCAGTCGGCCGCTGGTGGTTTATTTTCTATAGTTGTAGAGAATAAACGAACGTAACATGGCTCACAAGAGTCTGAGCGAAATATTTCCCGGGAGTGCCAGCGGTGCCGAAGATAGTTGACCATGACGAGCGCCGGCTGGAGCTCGTTGACGCCACGTGGCGGATCATCGCCCGGCAGGGCCTCGAGGGGGCTACCATGCGCGAGATCGCCATGGAGGCCGGGTTCGCCAATGGCGCGCTGAAGCCCTACTTCCCCACCAAGGACACCCTCCTGGAATTTGCCTTCGGCCACGTCTTCAACCGGACCAACCAGCGGATTGCACAGGTGACTGCGGGCAAGAACGGGATGGAAGCCCTGCGGGCCTTCTGCCTGGAGGTACTGCCCCTGGACGAGGAGCGCGTCAATGAAGCGCGGATCGTGATCCCGTTCTGGCAGAAGGCCGTCAATGACGCCCAGAAAGCGCAGATCCACCAGCAGTCGATGGCCGCGTGGCTGGACACCATCCAGCGATTCCTGTCAGAGGCGCGCGAAGCCGGCGACGTCGGTGCCGCCGTCGACGATTCCATCCTGGCCGGCCAGCTCCTCAACATGCTGCTCGGCGCCCAGATAGAGGCGGCGCTTGCCCCGGAAGGCGCGGCCGACTTTGGCCACGCCGCCCAGCTTGACGGCTACCTCACCCTGCTAGCCGCATGACGGCGCAGATGATCCCCGCGGACATCGAGACGCCGGGCATCCTTGTCGACCTGGACATCCTTGACCGGAACATCGCCCGCATGGCGGATACCGTTCGGGCCAAGGGACTCATCCTTCGGCCCCATGCCAAGACGCACAAGATCCCTGAGATTGCTGCCCGCCAGCTTGCCGGGGGCGCCACGGGGCTGACGGTCGCCACCATCGGGGAGGCTGAAGTCTTCGCCGATGCCGGCGTGGATGACCTTTTCATCGCCTACCCTTTGTGGCTGTCCGACCGGAAGGCCGGACGGCTCCGTGACCTCGCTGGAAGGGCGGAACTCACCGTGGGTGTGGATTCCGCGGAAGGTGCCGCCCGGCTTGGCCAGGGACTGGGGCCGGCGGCGGGAAACGTCAGGGTGCTGGTGGAGGTGGACAGCGGCCATCACCGCAGCGGCGTACGCCCGCAGTCTGCAACGGAGGTTGCCCGGGCAGCATCCAACGCCGGGCTGGACGTTGCGGGCGTGTTCACTTTTCCCGGCCACAGCTACGCTCCGGGCATGCCGGCCGAGGCGGCGGCGCAGGAGCAGGAGGCACTGCAGCTCTCGGCGGAGGCCCTGGCGGCAAGCGGGTTCACGGCAAGGGTGCGTAGCGGAGGATCCACACCTACTGCGCTGCTCACCGGAAATTCCGCCGCCACGGAGGTCCGTCCGGGCGTCTACGTTTTCGGCGACGCCCAGCAGCTTGAGCTGGGACGCTGCGCCCCGGAGGATATTGCGCTCACGGTGGCAGCCACCGTGGTGAGCCACCATGCGGTGGAACCCGGCATGACGCCCCGCTTTATCGTCGACGCCGGCAGCAAGATCCTCGGCAGTGACAAGCCCGCCTGGGCCACCGGTTACGGGCGGCTGCTCGATCATCCGGAGGCGAGGATCACGGCCCTTTCGGAGCACCACGCCACCGTGGAGTGGCACAGCCCGGAAGGACCGCCGGCGCTGGGCGGACGGCTGCGCGTCATCCCCAACCACGTGTGCCTGGCCATGAACCTGGTGGACGATGTGGCCGTCGTCAGCAACGGAAGCCTGGTGGAGCGCTGGCGCGTGGCGGCCCGCGGCAGGAACACCTAACCCGCCAGCCGGCAGGGAAGTCTTTTTTCGCCAACTGTTGAAAAAAGATTGGTGCGGCATTAGCCTGAGTGGACTGTGTTCCACGACACAGTCCCGGGGGAAGTCAGATGGCCGTCCGTCGTCGTCAGGATCATCCATGCCAGCACATAGCCCGTCGCGGTCCGCCGGGCAGCAGCTCACGTCCCGCACCGCCACATCCTTTGACCACTGGAAGCACCTGGTGGCCGAGTCCTTCGTGCCCCTGGCCGCCAGCACCGCGGACGTGGACGGTTTCCGCGGACAGATGCGCTCCCGCGTGCTGGACCGCATGTCCATCGTGGAAGTCACTGCCACGTCGCACGAGGTGCACCGCACGCCGGCGCTGATTGCCCGGGCCGGCGAGCGCTACTTCAAGCTCAACCTCCAGCTGGAGGGCACCGGCCTGCTGATCCAGGACAACCGCGAGGCAGTCCTCCAGCGGGGCGACCTTGCCATCTACGACACCAACCGCCCCTACACCCTCACCTTTGAAGAGCAGGCGCGGATGATGGTGGTGATGTTCCCCTGCGACGCCCTGTCCCTGCCGCCGGACTACGTGGGGCAGCTCGCCGCCGTCCGCATGGACGCCACCGGCCTCAGCGGCATCGTGGGGCAATTCATCCGCCAGCTCTCGGAGAACCTGGAGGTCCTGAACGGTCCCAGCGGCTCCCGCCTGGCAACCAACGCCCTGGACCTGGTCTCCACCATGCTGCACGCCGAGATGGACATGACCCCGGACCGGATGAAACCGCAAGCGCTCCTGGCTGTATCCATCCGGGAATACATCGAGGCCAACTTATCGGATCCTACGCTGTCACCGGCCAGCATTGCCGCGGCGCACTTTATCTCCACAAGGCACCTGCACAACGTCTTCCACGAATCCGGCATCACAGTGGCCAACTGGATCCGAAGCCAGCGGCTGGAGGGCGCGCGCCGTGACCTGCGGGACCCGCTGCACGCGGGACAGCCGGTGGGCGCCATCGCCGCCCGGTGGGGAATCCTTGATGCCGCGCACTTCAGCCGGACCTTCCGGGATGCGTTCGGCGTCTCCCCCAGCGACTGGCGGCGCGGCGGCTAGGCTACACCGCGTCCGCTAGATCAGGCCCTGCGCCAGCATGGCCTCGGCCACTTTGACGAACCCGCCAATGTTGGCGCCCAGGACATAGTTGCCCGGCTCGCCGTACTCGTCGGCGGTGGCAGCGCACCGGTGGTGGATTCCCACCATGATGTCCGTCAGCCGCTCCTCCGTGTGCTCAAAGGACCATGAGTCCCGGCTGGCGTTCTGCTGCATCTCCAGCGCCGAGGTGGCCACACCGCCGGCGTTGGCGGCCTTGCCGGGGCCAAAGAGCACCCCTGCCTCCTGGAAGACTGCCACGGCGTCCCGGGTGGACGGCATGTTGGCCCCTTCACCCACCGCGAGGAGGCCGCCCCGCACCAGCCTCGCGGCAGCGCCGCCGTCGAGCTCGTTTTGCGTGGCGCAGGGCAGTGCCACGGTGGCATCGACGTCCCACACTGAACCGGCGTCAACATAGGAGACGCCGGGGCGGCGGACGGCGTAGTCCTTGAGCCGGCCGCGTTCCACTTCCTTGACCTCGCGCAGGAGCCCGACGTCGATCCCCGCCTCGTCCACGATGTAGCCGGAGGAGTCGGAGCAGGCCACCACAGTGGCGCCCAGGGACTGCGCCTTGGCGATGGCGTTGATGGCCACGTTGCCCGAGCCGGACACCACCACGCGCTGGCCGTCGAACGAGGTGCCGCGGGTCTTCAGCATTTCCTGCGTGAAGATCACGGTGCCGAAGCCCGTGGCCTCCGGGCGGACCAGCGAGCCGCCCCAGGAGATCCCCTTGCCGGTCAGCACGCCGGATTCATACCGGTTGGTAATGCGCTTGTACTGGCCAAAGAGGTAACCGATTTCGCGCCCGCCCACGCCGATGTCGCCTGCCGGTACGTCCGTGTACTCGCCAATGTGCCGGTACAGCTCGGTCATGAAGGACTGGCAGAACCGCATCACCTCGGCGTCACTGCGGCCGCGCGGGTCAAAGTCGGACCCGCCCTTGCCTCCGCCGATCGGCATCCCGGTGAGGGCATTCTTGAAGATCTGCTCGAAACCCAGGAACTTTACGATGCCCAGGTAGACGGACGGGTGGAACCGCAGCCCGCCCTTGTAGGGACCCAGCGCCGAGTTGAACTCCACCCGGAAGCCCCGGTTGATTTGCACCCGCCCCGCGTCATCGGTCCACGGCACGCGGAAGATGATCTGGCGCTCGGGTTCGCAGAGGCGCTCCAGGATGGCGGCGTCGAGGAATTCAGGGTGCCGGTCATGGACCGGGCCGAGGCTTTCAAAGACCTCCACCACCGCTTGGTGGAATTCCGCCTCGCCGGGATTCCGCGCCAGGACGGTGTCCCGAATGGCCTCCAGCCGTGCATCCATGAACTGCTTCCTTGCCTGTTCTCCCGGCGCGCCGGCGGTTTCGGCACTACAAAAGTTGATACTTCAACTTATACGATTATGACAGGCGGCCTGTAGCCAGCGGCGCGGATTCAGCCTAATATCCGGATTGTGACATTCCAATTCCGCCTTGTGAAAACATGCCCGACTTATGCGAACCGCCGGACGGCCTTCTGATGGCCGACATCTGCCTGCTGCTCTCCGGGGCAGCACTCCTGATCAACGGCCTGGGAACACTGGGGTTCCTTCCCCGCCGGGACGCCGGGGCCTTCAGCCTCCTGGTGGGCTGCACCCAACTGGCGCTCGGCATCGCCTGCCTGGCGGTAGGCGGCACTGCGCCGCTGACCGTCGCGGGGATGTTCCTGTTCGGCACCACCTACGCCTACGTGGGCCTGGATGTCCTGCTGGGCCTTGGATCCAAGGGCGTCGGTTGGTTCTGCGGCATGGTGGCCGCCGTCGGACTGGTCCTCGCCGCAGCCTGGCTGGGCACCGACTCGCTGCTGGCTGTCCTGTGGCTGTGCTGGTCCATACTGTGGGGCCTGCTTTTTGCCTCCGCGGCCCTGGGCCTCACGCGCCTGGATCCGCTGGCCGGCTGGAGCCTGGTGTTGTCCAGCCAGGTCACGGCAACGGTTCCGGCCCTCCTGGGCCTGACCGGGCTGTGGCCTGCCGGGGGCGGCGTGGCGGGCGCTGCGGCGGTGCTGCTCGCGGGGGTCTTCGTGCTGGCACACAGGCTGGCCCGCCGGGGAGCTCTTGCTCCCCCGCGGGCCAGTGAAAAGCTGGCTCCCGGCCCTGCCGGGCAGGCGCCCTAGAGGCGGCTGCTTCCCAGGTTCTCGGCTGCCTGCCGGCGCTGCACCTGCCCCTCGACCAGCACGCCCGCCACGTAGACGGCGGGGACGGCCACCAGCAGGGCCACCGCGGTTTCGGTGCTGCCGCCGATCAGCGCGGTGAAGTTGCTGACCACCAGGAACAGAATCCACGCCAGCAGGAGGGCGGCGAGCGCCGGAGCCACCAGGGTCTGCCACGGCTGGCCTGTGATGCGCTCCCGGCGGAAGAACCCGACGACGGCCACCGAGCAGAGGATGTACAGCACCAGCAGTGCCGCAACTGCCAGCCCGCTGAACCAGGAGAAGAGGCTCAGCACGGGGTCGAGGCCCAGGAGGGCGAAGGGGGCCACGAGCACGACGGCGGCGCCGGTCTGGATCCACGCTGCCACGGCCGGGGCGCGGTGCCGGTTGGTCCTGGCCACGGCTGCAGGCATGGAGCCATTCAGGGCCAGGGAGTGGAGGTACCGGTTGATGCCGTTGTGGAAGGCGATGATGCCGGCCAGCAGCGACGTGACCAGCAGGACGCCGGTCACCACACCGGCCCACGGGCCGAAGAGTTCCACCATGGGCCCCAGGACGAAGACGGTGGCGTCCCCTGATTCCAGTGCCGCCCCGGCAGCATCCATCACCTGGGAGGGGCCGTAGTAGCTGACCAGCATCCAGGAGATGAAGGAAAAGAAGACGGCGATGACGCCCACGGAAAGATAGGTGGCACGGGCAACGGTGCGGTGCGGATCCTTGGCTTCCGCCGAATAGATCGCCGTGGATTCGAAACCGAACATGGACGCCACGGCAAACATGATGGCCACGCCGGGAGCTCCGGCGCCGATTGCCGCCGGCGAGAAGGACGCCGCAAGCTCAAGGCCCTCCGGTCCCCCGCCGCGGAACAGCACGGTGAAGCCGAACAGCAGCAGCACCGCGACCTCCAGGCCCACCAGCAGGGCCAGGAGCCGGGCACCGAGTTCGATGTTCAGCGACCCGAGGACCTGGACGCCCGCCATGGTGGCCAGGGCCAGCAGCCACCACGGCACCTCAAGTCCCATGGAGGCCAGCAGCCCGGAGAACACGGCCCCGTAGAGCCCGTACATCGCGGCCTGGACGGTGTTGTAGGCCAGCAGCGCCAGCCAGGCGGCGCCGGCCCCGGTCCGCCTGCCGAACGCGGCGGTGATGTAGGCATAGAAGGCGCCGTTGGCCTGGATCCTGCGGCTCATGGCCACGAAGCCCACCGCGAAGATGACGATCACGATGCCCACGATGAGGTAGGCGCCCGGGGCACCGGCACCGTTGCCGAGCGCTGCGGCGAGCGGCGAGGCGCCCACGATGCCGGTCAGGGGCGCCTGCGCCGAAAGGACGAAGAAAAGGATGCCCAGCACGCCGATGCTGCCGGCTCGGAGGGCAGTGGAATGCTCCTTGGCCGGAGCGTCAGTGGTCCGGGACTCGGAATTGGAAATACTCATTGGATCCTCTTAGCGGTCATGAGTTGGGGGAATGGCTGTGGAGTTCAGCTTCGCAAAGGACGTCCGGAGCGCTTTGTCCTGCAGCGATCAGTTGTTGTCGGTCAGCGCAGCGCCGCGCGGAGCGGCCAGCAGGAAAGCGGCCCGGAGCGCCGCCTCCATGCCGCTTTCGATGGCGCCGTCAATGAAGCCGCCCCACCCGTTGGCGATGTCCGAGCCGGCGAAAAGCACATTGCCGTGCGGTGCCTGCAGCGCAGCCAGGGAGGTGGCGAGGAAGCCGGTGCGGTGCATGGGCCAGGTTTCGCCCGCGAGCGGGTCAGCCACCCAGTCGTGCGTCGCGACGTCGACGACCTCGAGTCCGGGGACCAGGCGTTCCAACTGCGCCTGGACGGACGCCGGGTGGCCGGCGTCGATCCTGGCGGCGTCCGGACCGAAGCCGACGGCGATTGTGTCGCCGTCGAGCGCGTACTCCACCTGGAAGAAATTCAGCGGACAGTCTGCGTTCCCCAGTGCCACAAAGGGCGGGTGTTCACCCCGCAGCCGAATCCAGACCTTGACGCCCTTCGAGACCTGGCCACGGGCTGCGCCGTCCGCCTTGGCGGCCGGCAGCGGCGGCTCGAATGCCACCGCGTGCAGGGCGTGCAGGGGGACGGTGACGACGGCGGCTTTGGCACTGATGGTGCGGCCGTCAGCACTGCGGACGGTGACGCAAGTGCCGCCGTCGGTGATGCCCGCCACCTGGAAGCCGTAGTGGATGGACGCGCCGGAGTCCTGCAGGATCGCTTCTGCGAGGGCAGCAGTGCCGCCGTCGATCTTGTAGGTGGCACAGGCCTCGAAGTTGACGGCCCAGTCACCGTTGGTGAGCGCAACCCAGCGCAGGGCCTGGGTGAGTGCGGCGTCCTCCAGCGGACCGTTGAAGTTCAAAGTCCAGAAGGATTCCAGGATGTCCCGGGCGGCCCCGGGCGGGAACTGCTCCCGGATCCGGTCCAGGACGGATACGTCGTCGATCTCTTTGAACGAGTCCTGCCCCAAGGGCTGGAAGGGTTGGGGGAAGTAGGTCCGGGCGTCCTTGACGAAGTGGCTGTTGTGGCGGCCAATCAACTCCAGCAAGGTGGCGGGTGAACCTTCGTGGCGGCCGCCGTCGGCCCACCAATAGGCTCGCTGGGGCTCAGGACTGGGCATTGTGCCGATCCCGTAGCGCTTCAATTCGGCCCAGACGTACGGCTGCGTCCAGTGGACCCAGGTGCCGCCGATCTCCAGGTCGCCGCCAAGGCGGCTGTCCAGCCACGTCCTGCCGCCAATGCGGTCCCGGGCTTCCACGATGTGCACGGCGAAGCCTCGCCGGGTGAGCTCCCGCGCCGCCGTGAGTCCTGCGAAGCCGGCACCCACCACAATGACGTCCACGTTTGCGTGCTCCATGGCCGTTCCTACGAGTAGACGAAGAATTCGACGGTGGGCGCCAGCACTGACCAGCGGGTCCTGGCGCCCTTGTTGAAGGAGGCTGAACTTCCGGCCGTGAGGTCGTAGGCCTCGCCGCCTTCCACCTCGATCCGCAGGTGCCCCTCAATGATGTGGATGGTTTCGTCGGCCTCCATCGCGAGGTCGAAGGGTTCCGGCGCTTCGACCGGATTGACGTGCCAGTACCCGCAGGCGAGGGCGGGGCGGTCCCCCTCGCCAAAACGGCGCACCCACTGGACCTGGCCCAGTTCGAAGGGCTCGCTCTTGGCGGGATCCAGGGTGGATGAGGTGGTGAAGGCAGGTGACAGTGACATGGGTGCTCCGGAAATGATGGGGCGGGCTCGCCGCCGGAAGAGTGGAAAAGGCGGTGCGCATGTGACTGGCATCACCGCTGGAGCAATCTAAGCAATTGCTTAGTTTTAAGTCAATAGCCCCGCTGGGCTACGGAAGAGCTCGCTAGAATCGACGGCATGGCCTCTTCACCCTCCCGCGCTGCCGCTTCCTCCAAATACGGCACCGGACGCGAGGCCCTGCTCCGCGCAGCGGTGCACGTGGTGGCGCACAAGGGCCTCCGGGGCATGACGTACCGGGCGGTGGCCGAGGAGGCAGGGGTCAACAACAGCCTGGTGGCCCACCACTTCGGATCCCGGGACGCGCTGATCGCGGCGGCCCTGGGCTGGGCTTCTGAGCAGTCCATTGCCGCCTCCCGTTTGCAGGAGGCTGCGCAGCAGGAGGACACCCTCACCGAGGCCCTGATGGCGCTGCTGCTCGCGGAGCCCGAACTGCAGGTTTTCCAGTACGAGATGATCCTGGAGGCGCGGCGGCGCCCTGAGCTGGCGGGGCCGGTATCCGAGCTCTATGAGAGCTACGTCAGCGCCCTGGCGGAAGGGCTGGAAGCGTTCGGGGTGGGTGGACCGGTGCGGGTGGTGGCCAGGGCGCTTTTCGCCGCCCTGGATGGCCTTGTCCTCCAGTTCCTGGCCGGCGTGGACCGGGAAGAGATCGCAGCCGCCCTGGAGGAAGTGCACCAGGTGATCATCCTCCGCCGGGACGGGCCGGCAGGGAGCGCCGGTTCTTAACGCAAATGCCCCTGTCGGACGCCAGTTGGCGTCCGACAGGGGCATTGAGCAGTTGTTGCGGCCGGGACCGTCCGGCTAGCGGAGCACCACGGTCCTGTTCCCCTGCAGGATGACCCGTCCTTCGCAGTGCCAGCGGACAGCGTTGGACAAGGCCTTGCATTCGGTGTCGCGGCCGGCGGCCACCAGGTCCTCCGGACCGTAGGTGTGGTCCACGTCCACCACCTGCTGGGAGATGATGGGTCCCTCGTCCAGCTCGGCGTTGACGTAGTGGGCGGTGGCGCCCACGGTCTTGACCCCGCGCGCGTAGGCCTGGTGGTACGGCTTGGCGCCCTTGAAGCTGGGCAGGAACGAGTGGTGGATGTTGATGGCCCTGCCATCCAGCTTGCGGGTCAGGTCGTCGCTGAGGACCTGCATGTAGCGGGCCAGCACCACCAGCTCGACGTCCAGTCCGTCCACCAGCTCCATCAGCCGGGCTTCGGCCTCGGGCTTGGTGTCAGCCGTGACCGGGATGTGGTGGAACGGGATGCCATGCCACTCCACCAGTGCCTGGTGGTCCCGGTGGTTGGACACCACGGCCACCACGTCCACCGGCAGCTCGCCGATCCGTGCCCGGAACAGCAGGTCGTTCAGGCAGTGGCCGAACTTGGACACCATGATCAGCACCCTGCGCTTGGAGCCTTGGCGTTCCAACTGCCACCGCATGCCAAACTTTTCGGCCACGGGGGCAAACGAGTCCCGCAGGACCTGCAGCGTGGAGTCGTCCCCCTCGGAGACGAAATGCACGCGCATGAAGAAGTGGCCCTCGGACCGCTCCCCGAACTGGTTGTTGTCGATGATGTCGCAGCCGTGTTCCAGCAGGAAGCCGGAGACGGCGTGGACGATGCCCGGCCCTTCGGGGCAGTCCAGGGTGAGGACATGCTCCACATTCGTGGGCGTCTTCGGGGCGGGGACGGAGGTTTCAGTAGCAGTCATGGCTCAGCACTCGATCACATTCACGGCAAGGCCTCCGCGGGAGGTCTCCTTGTACTTGGTTTTCATGTCAGCTCCTGTGTCACGCATTGTCTTGATGGCCTTGTCCAGCGAGACCTTGTGGCTGCCGTCCCCGTGCAGGGCCAGCCGGGCCGCGTTAATGGCCTTGACGCTGGCGATGGCGTTCCGCTCGATGCACGGGATCTGCACCAGGCCGCCCACGGGATCGCAGGTCAGGCCCAGGTTGTGCTCAATCCCCACCTCGGCGGCGTTTTCCACCTGGGCGGGCGTTCCGCCCAGCACCTCGCAAAGGCCGGCGGCGGCCATGGAGCAGGCCGAACCCACCTCGCCCTGGCAGCCTACCTCGGCGCCCGAAATGGAGGCGTTCGTCTTGAAGAGGATTCCGACGGCGGCCGCCGCCAGCAGGAAGCGGACCACGCCGTCGTCGTCGGCTCCCGGAACAAACTTCACGTAGTAGTGCAGCACGGCCGGCACGATCCCGGCGGCACCGTTGGTGGGGGCCGTAACGATCCGTCCGCCGGCGGCGTTCTCCTCGTTCACGGCGAGGGCGAACAGGTTCACCCACTCCATGGCGAGCAGCGGGTCTGCCGGGGCCTGGACGGGCGACGGCGTTGCTGCCGCGGCTTCCGCGCTGGCCGCGGAGGCCGTCAGGGTGCGGAACAGGGCGGGCGCGCGGCGGGGCACTTTCAGCCCGCCGGGCAGGATGCCCTCGGCGTTGCAGCCGTTCTGCACGCATTCGCGCATCACGGCCCACAGCCCCAGGAGCTTTTCCCGGAGCTCGGCCTCGGTCCGCCAGGTCAGCTCATTCGCGAGCATCACGTCGGAGATGGACATGTTTTCGCGGCTGCAGATCTCCAGCAGCTGGTCCGCGGTGCTGAACTGGTAGGGCAGGACGGTGTCATCCGCCACCACCTTGTCCGCGCCCTCTGCGTCGCCGTCGACTACGAAGCCGCCCCCAATTGAATAGAAGCTCCGCTCGCTAAGCACGGACCCGTTGTGGTCAAGGGCCCGGAATGTCATGCCGTTGGGGTGCGCCGGAAGGGACTTGCGCCGGTGCAGCACAACGTCCTCGTCCCAGTTGAAGTCCACCCGGTGGGTGCCGGCAACGTGGAGTTCAGCGTCCAGGGCGGCCGCCGCCACCTGGTCATCGGCCGTGAAGGTGTTCACGGTTTCCGGTTCCAGGCCCTGCAGCCCCAGGACAACGGCCTTGTCGGAGCCGTGCCCCCGCCCGGTGGCACCGAGCGAACCGAACAGTTCCGACTGGACGCGGACGGTGGAGCTGAGCTGCCCGTCAGCTTTCAATCCGTCGGCGAACTGCTTGGCCGCCCGCATCGGGCCCACCGTGTGTGACGACGAGGGCCCGATGCCAACGGAAAACAGGTCAAGGACGCTGAGCGCCATTAGGGGACCTCGGGCGACGCATACTCCCGCATGGCGTCCAGGAGCCACCGGCCCAGGAATTCGGCGAAGGACGCCCGGGGGAAGATCCGGAAGGAGTCCTCACCCGTCTTCCACAGGATCGTGGGGATGTTCGCGATCTCGGTGGAGTAGGCGGTCCCGGCCTTGAACTCCCGGGGGTGCAGGTCCAGCGAGCAGCCCTTCTCGAGGACGGCCCGTGCCCGGGGGCCGCTCAACTCGAAAGTGGTCCGGTTGGCGGAGAGGTCCACCACCTGGCCCTGGCCGTCGGCCAGGGCGTCCTGCAGGGCCTGGATCAGGTCGCCGCCCAGGGACTCGTGCGCCTCGGTGGGGGCAACCACCAGGAACTCGCCCGGTCCCAGCCAGAGGACCGAGATATCACCGTTGGCCACGACGCCGCCGCACTCGGCGGGCAGGCCGCCGGTGACCGAAGCGAGCCGCTGCCCGGCTTCGGAGCCGGCGTCAGCCCGGAGTCCCACCAGGGTGAGGAAGGGCCGCTCGGACAGTTCCACCGTGCCCGCCAGCGAGCCGGCCGCGAAGGCCTCACGCAGCTGCGCTGCCGGGCTGATGCGGACGGAGAGGTTCTTTTCCGCGGAGCTCTGGGCGGGGGATGCTGCTGTTTCAGCCATCTTTACGGGTCCCTTCGGAGTCAAAAAGCACTGTTTCTGCCACAACCACGTCCACCAGCTGGTCGCCGGCGGCGGCCACCAGGGTTTCGCCGATGCGGTTGCGGCCGTTCTTGATCAGGGCCAGGCCGAACGACCGGCCCAGTGCTGCGCTGTGGTAGCTGGAGGTGACGAAGCCCTCCATCGGCACGGGCCCGTAGGCCGGGTTGGTGGAGCGGCCCTTTTCCACCAACTGGGTGCCTTCGGGCAGCCGCAGCGTGCCGTCCACCGGCAGGACGCTGACCAGGTGCTTGCGGTCTTCGCGCTGCTGGTCCACCCGGGAGTAGGAGCGCTTGCCGATGAAGTCCTTGGCCTTGGAGACGATCCATTCCATGCCCGCGTCCTGCGGGGTGACGGTGCCGTCGGTGTCCTGCCCCACGATGGGGTAGCCCTTTTCGGCGCGCAGCACGTGCATGGTCTCGGTGCCGTACGGGGTGATGTTGAACTCGGCACCCGCAGCGGCCACCGCTTCCCAGGTGTTGAGCCCGTACCAGGTGGGAACGTTGATTTCGTAGGCCAGTTCACCGGAGAAAGAGATCCGGCAGACCCGGGCACGGACGCCGGAAGCGAGCGTGGTTTCCCGGAACGTCATGAACGGGAAAGCCTCGGTTTCCAGGCCACCGTTGGCAGCGAGTTCCGGTGCCAGCTTCGCGATCACGGCGCGGGACTTCGGCCCGACGACGGCGATGGTGCTCCACTGTTCGGTCACCGAGGTGCAGTGCACGTCCAGTTCCGGCCATTCGGTCTGCAGCCACTCCTCCAGCCAGTCCAGCACCTTGGCGGCACCGCCGGTGGTGGTGGTCATGAAGTAGCGGTCCTCGTCGAGGCGGAGCGTGACGCCGTCGTCGAAAATCATGCCGTCCGGCGTGCACATGACGCCGTACCGTGCCGAACCCGGGGCCAGCTTCTTGAACGCGTTGGTGTAGACGCGGTTCAGGAACTCGCCCGCGTCCTTGCCGCGGATCTCGATCTTGCCCAGGGTGGTGGCGTCCATGAAGCCCACGGACTCACGGACTGCGGCGCATTCGCGCAGCACGGCTGCGTCCATGTCCTCGCCGGCCTGCGGGTAGTACCAGGGCCGCTTCCACTGTCCCACGTCCTCGAACAGGGCGCCCTTGGCCACGTGCCACGGGTGGATGGACGTGATGCGGGCGGGATCGAAGAGTTCGCCGCGCTGGCGGCCGGCCAGTGCCGCGAAGGCCACCGGGGTGAACGGTGCGCGGTACGTGGTGGTGCCGATGTCGCCGATGCCGCGGGATGCTTCGCCGGCCGTGCGGAGTGCCGCGGCGATGACACCAATGGCGTTGACGCCGGAGGTCTTGCCTTGGTCGTTGGCGGTGCTGATCGAGGTGTAGCGCTTCACGTGTTCAACGGAGCGCATGCCGGCTCCGGTGGAGCGCAGGACGTCGGCCACGGACTGGTCGCGCTGGAAGTCCACGAAGTGGTGGTGCCAGTCGTCCGGGGTACCGTTCTCCCCCGGCACCAGCCACAGCTGGCGGGTGGGGGCGGCGGCCTTTGGCTCACCCAGCGGGGACGGCTCGACGGCGGAGCTGAAGCCGGCGGCGATGGCTGCGGACGCACCGGCGGAAATGCCTTCGGCGAGGCAGTCCTGGGTGGCGAAGGAGCCGCGGCCGGAGCCGATGGTCTGCTGGTTGGGGACCACGGTGCTGGGCACGAACGCGGCGAGGTCCTCGTCCCAGCGCAGCTTGCCCTGGCGCTGGGAGTGCAGGTGCACCAGCGGGCTCCAGCCGCCGGACACGGCCAGCAGGTCGCAGGCCAGCTGCTCGACGCCCGAGGTGAGTTCGCCGTCGTCGTTGAGGCTGCGGATGGTGACGCCGTTCAGGCGGCCGTCCGCGTCTGCCGAGGTGTTGGCAACGGCGCTGCCGATCAGCACCCGGGTACCTGCCTCGACGGCAGCGGCTGCCACCGGCGAAATCTGCGCCCGGGCGTCCACGACGGCGGCTACCTTGACGCCGGCAGCCTGGAGGTCGGCGGCCAGGGCGTAGGCGCTGTCATTGGTGGTGCTGATGACCACGCGCTGGCCGGCAGCCACCGCGAAGCGGTTCAGGTAGCTGCGGACGGCCGAGGCGAGCATGATGCCCGGGCGGTCGTTGTTCTCGAACACCAGCGGACGCTCGTGGGCGCCGGGGGCCAGCACAACCTGCTGGGCACGGATGTGCCAAATCCGCTGGCGGGACACGCCGGGAGCGGCGGGGCTGGAGAGGTGGTCGGTGCGGTTCTGCACGGCAATGACGTAGTTGGCGTCGTAGGCGCCGAACGCGGTGGTGCGGTTCAGGACGGTGGATTCGGCGCCGGAGACCAGTTCGGCCTCCACATCGGCAACCCATTCCAGTGCTGGTTTGCCCTCGATAGTCTCGGCAAGCTCCGGCGAAGTGGAGCCGGAGAGCAGCGAGCCGCCCAGCTCGGGCTGGTCGTCCAGCAGCATGACGCGGGCGCCGGTGCGGACGGCTTCGCGGGCGGCAGCCAAGCCGGCGGGGCCGCCGCCGATAACCAGGACGTCGGTGTGGACGTACTTCTTGTCGTACTCGGCGCGGTCCTCGTCCGGATCCAGCCGGCCCAGTCCGTTGAGCAGTTCGACCTTCAGGCCGTCCACCAGGGACACGGTGGTGGCGGGCAGCATGGACTCGGCCACGTGGCCCGGGAAGCGGGGAGCGATCTTGACCAGGGCGTTGGGTTCCTCCACGCCGGCGGCCAGGATGCCGCGGGGGCGGTCCTCGTAGAGCGAGCTGCCGACGGCGACGCGGCCGTTGGCGAGCAGTGCGGAGGCGAGCGTGTCCCCGGGGTGGCCGGTGTATTCCTCACCGTCGACGGTGAAACGCCAGGAGATGGTGCGGTCGATGCGGCCGCCGGTTGCGAGGCGGGTGTTCTGGGAAGTCACTGGGCTGCTCCTTCCGGGGCTGCAGGGGTGGCGGGGGAAATGCTTGTGCCGGAGATGTCGGGTGCGGCGGTCCCGGTGGTGGTGCTGTCGGCGGCGGTGCTGGCAGTACCGGATTCCGGGGTCTGCTTTCCGGCCAGGTCCGGCCGGGGCGTGCCCATGGGGTAGATGGCCTTGATGTCATAGCTCACGGTGTCGCGGAGCATGTTGAACCATTGGCGGCACCCGGTGCTGTGGACCCACCGCTCGGCGAAGGTGCCTTTGGTGTTTGCGCGGTAGAAGAGGTACCGGGACCACTCCACGTCGTTCAGTTCGTTCGGGTTTTCGGGGTAGGCCACGTGGGCCTGGCCGCCGTAGTGGAATTCGGTTTCATCCCGGGGGCCGCAGTTGGGGCATGAGATCAGCAGCATGTGCGTTGTCTTTCTGTGGTGGCGGCGGCTAGTGGGCCACGGCGGCGGCGCCGTGTTCGTCGATGAGGGCGCCGGTTTCGAAGCGCTCCAGCGAGAACGGTGCGTTCAGCTTGTGCGGGGCGCCGGTGGCGATGGTGTGGGCGAAGGTCATTCCGGCGGCCGGAGTTCCCTTGAACCCGCCGGTACCCCAGCCGCAGTTCACGAACATGTTCTCCACCGGGGTGGTGCCCACGATCGGCGACGCGTCCAGGGTGGTGTCCACGATGCCGCCCCAGGTCCGGAGCACGTGGGCCCGGGCGAAGATGGGGAAGAGCTCGACGGCGGCGGCCATCTGCTCCTCGATCACGTGGAAGGAGCCGCGCTGGCCGTAGCCGTTGTAGGAGTCGATACCGGCACCCATCACGAGTTCGCCCTTATGCGCCTGGGAGACGTAGACGTGTACGTGGTTGGACATGACCACCGTGGGGTGGACCGGCTCGTGGAGCTCGGACACCAGGGCCTGCAATGGGTGTGACTGGATGGGCAGCTCGAAGCCGGCCATCTCGGCCAGGACGGAGCTGTGGCCCGCGGCGCAGAGGCCAACCTTTTCGGTGTTGATGGTGCCGCGGTTGGTCTTGACGCCCACCACGCGGTCGCCATCCTTCAGGAAGCCGGTGACTTCACAGTTCTGGATGATGTCCACGCCCATCTCGTCGCACTTGCGGGCGAAGGCCCAGGCAACGTGGTCGTGCTTGGCGATGCCGGCGCGCGGCTGGTAGGTAGCGCCCATGACCGGGTAGCGGATGTTGTCGCTGACGTTCAGGATGGGGCACAGTTCCTTGACCTGCTGCGGGTCCAGCCATTCCGCGTCCACGCCGTTGAGCTTGTTGGCGCCAACCCGGCGCATGCTCTCGCGGACGTCACCCAGGGTATGGGCCAGGTTCATCACGCCGCGCTGGCTGAAGAGGAAGTCGTATTCGAGCTCCTCCGGCAGGATCTCCCAGAGCTTGAGCGCCTGCTCGTAGATGGCTGCGCTCTCGTCCCAGAGGTAGTTGGAACGGATGATGGTGGTGTTCCGGGCCATATTGCCACCGGCAAGCCAGCCCTTTTCCAGGACGGCAATGTTGGTCATGCCGTGGTTCTTGGCCAGGAAGTATGCGGTGGCCAGGCCGTGTCCGCCGCCGCCCACAACCACTGCGTCATAGGAGGATTTGGGCTCGGGGTTCCGCCAGAGGAAGTCCGGGTGCTCCGGAAGCTGGTGCGTGCTCACTGGGCGGCTCCAATCAGGTCTGCCTCGGCGGCGGCCAGGGCGGCGTCGTCGTTGAGGTGCGGGTAGAGGGGGAACTTGTCGGCAAGGGCGGTGACGCGGCCGCGGAGTTCGGCGGCGGTGTCCTCGGCGAGGGTGCCCGTGCCGGCTGCGGCAATCAGGGCCGTGGCGATGATGTCCGCAACTTCGGTGAACTCGGCGGCGCCGAAGCCGCGAGCAGCCAGGGCCGGCGTGCCGATGCGCAGTCCGGAGGAAACCATCGGCGGGCGGGGGTCGAACGGGACGGCGTTGCGGTTGACGGTGATGCCGATCCGGTGCAGCGCGTCCTCGCCCTGCTGGCCGTCGAGTTCGGAGTTGCGCAGGTCCACGAGGACCAGGTGGACATCGGTACCGCCGTTGACCACGGAGATGCCGGCGGCCCCGACGTCGGACTGCAGCAGGCGCTCGGCGATCAGTTTGGCACCGTGCAGGACGCGCTCCTGGCGTTCCTTGAATTCAGGGGCGGCGGCCAGCTTGAAGGCCACGGCCTTGGCGGCGATGACGTGCTCCAGGGGTCCGCCCTGCTGGCCTGGGAATACGGCGCTGTTGATCTTCTTGGCGTACTCCTCCTTGGCCATGATGACACCGCCGCGCGGTCCGCCCAGGGTCTTGTGGGTGGTGGTGGTGACGACGTCCGCGAAGGGGACGGGGTTGGGGTGCAGTCCTGCAGCCACCAAACCGGCGAAGTGGGCCATGTCCACCATCAGGTAGGCACCAACGAGGTCGGCGATGCGGCGGAACTCGGCGAAGTCCAGCTGGCGGGAGTAGGCGGACCAGCCGGCCACGATCAGCTTGGGCTTGTGTTCCAGGGCCAGTCGCTCCACTTCGGCCATGTCCACGCGGAGGTCGGATTCGCGGACGTGGTACGGGACCACGTTGTAGAGCTTGCCGGAGAAGTTGATCTTCATGCCGTGGGTCAGGTGGCCGCCGTGGGCCAGGGAGAGACCCAGGATGGTGTCGCCCGGGTTCAGCAGGGCGAACATGGCGGCGGCGTTGGCCTGCGCGCCGGAGTGGGGCTGCACATTGGCGAATTCCGCACCGAAAAGGGCCTTGACTCGGTCGATGGCGAGCTGCTCGATGACGTCCACGTGCTCGCAGCCACCGTAGTAGCGCTTCCCGGGGTAGCCCTCGGCGTACTTGTTGGTCAGGACCGACCCCTGGGCCTCCATGACGGCGGACGGAGCAAAGTTCTCCGAGGCGATCATCTCGAGGGTGGACTGCTGCCGCTCCAGCTCCTTTGCTACGGCGGCAGCTACATCGGCGTCGACCTGGGCCAGTGAGGCGTTCAGTACGTTCTGCATGGTTCTCCTTGAAAAGCCCTTGGGTTACTGATCCACAACTGATCTGTAACTGATATATTAGAACTAACGCAATAGTATGTTGCAGGTCACTAAGCAGTCAACAGCAACTTTTTGGAGAGCGCCTGATGAGCCTGATGCTGGAGAACCACCTGGAGATCGAAGGGGATCTCTCGCTGGCCGAGCGCGCCTACCGGCATCTCCGGGACCGGCTGATCATGTTGGACATCCGGCCGGGGGACGCCATCAACGACGGCAAGCTGGCCGCCGAGATGGGAATCGGACGGACTCCCGTCCGGGAAGCCCTCAAGCGGCTTGAGAGCGACCACCTGGTGATCTCCTATCCGCGGCGCGGAACCTTCGCCACCATTGTCGATATCACCGAACTCGCCGACGTTTCGGAACTCCGGGAATCGCTGGAGCCCCTGGCCGCGCGGCGCGCCGCCAAGCTGGCCACGCCTGCCCTTCGTGCGGAACTGCGCGATACCGCGGCGTCGATTGCGAAGATGGCCACCGCGGAGGATCCGTACGACCTCATGCGGTACGACATCACGGTGCACCGGCTGATCTACCGCGCGGCCGGAAACGCCCATCTTGAAGACGTCCTGATCCGCTACGACAATCTCGCCACCCGGATCTGGTGCATGGTTTTGGACAAGGTGCCGTCCGTGGCCGAGCACGTCTCCGAGCACGTGGAACTGTTGGAGGTAATTGCCGACGGCGATGCGGAGCGGGCGGGCAAGCTCGCCCTGGAGCACGTCACCAGCTTCGAGCAGGCAATCCGCAGCGTGCTCTAGGCGCAGCCGGGCTTACGAGCCCAGGGGCTGGAGCCGCTTCCGCAGGAGGCAGAATTCGTTGCCCTCCGGATCCTGCAGGACATGCCACGGCTCGCCGCCGGCCTGCCCCACGTCGGCCGGCCGGGCGCCGAGTGCGAGCAGCCGCTCCAGTTCGGCGGCCTGGTCCCGGTCCACAGGATTGACATCGATGTGGAGCGGCAGCCTTCCGGTCCGCGGATTGCTGCTGGGGCTCAGGATGATGGTGGGCTGCAGCCCCCCGAACCCGGCGGCGGGACCGATTTCGATTGCCCCGTCCTCACGGTCGAGCTCCACGTAGCCCAGGACGCCGCACCAGAACCGGGCGAGCCTCTCTGGGTCGTCGCAGTTGAGGACCAGTTCGCTGATGCGGCATGACATGGTGCCCAGTGTATTGGGTGTGACGTGGAATACTTCCGTAGAGGCAAGCCGGAACCGCCGGCGGACGCAGGAAGGGCAACGCGCTATGCAGGAGACCGTCAGGGTGGATGAAACGCCGCTGGAGCATGTGCTGGCAGCTCTGTCCCGTGAACGGGGCAACGGGCTGCTGCCGGACCCGGCCTTCGACCGCCGCCTGGACCGGACCCTGCCCCTGCTGGCGGATCTCTTCGGCTCCCTGTACAGCTCGCGGCCGGACTGGCAGGATCAGCTGGCAGCCCTCATTGTCCAGGCGGCAAGGTCCTGGCAGGAGCGCCCGGCCGGGCAGAAGGACCTGGACGCCGGGCGCGAAGACGACAGCGGCTGGTTCCAGTCCAACACCATGCTGGGCGGCGTCTGCTACGTGGACCGGTACGCGGAAAGCCTGGAGGGGGTCCGCGCCCGGATCCCGTACTTCAAGGAGCTGGGCCTGACCTACCTCCACCTCATGCCGCTGTTCCTGGCTCCGGAGCCGCACTCCGATGGCGGCTACGCGGTGTCCAGCTACCGGGAGGTCAACCCGAAGCTCGGAACCATGGAGCAGCTGCGGTCCCTGGCGTCAGACCTGCGGAGCAACGGGATCAGCCTGGTGGTTGACTTCATCTTCAACCACACCTCGGACGAGCACGAGTGGGCCCGCAAGGCAGCCGCCGGCGACCCCGAATACAGCGACTACTACTGGATCTTCCCGGACCGGACCATGCCGGACGCCTTCGAACAGAACGTGCGTGAAATCTTCCCGGAAAACCACCCTGGGTCCTTCATCCAGATGGCGGACGGCCGGTGGGTCTGGGCCACCTTCCACACCTACCAGTGGGACCTGAACTACTCCAACCCGGACGTTTTCCGCGCCATGGCCGGGGAAATGCTGTTCCTGGCGAACCAGGGCGTGGACATCCTCCGGATGGATGCCGTGGCCTTCATCTGGAAGCAGCTGGGAACCTCCTGCGAGAGCCGGCCCGAGGCGCACACCCTGCTGCGCGCCTTCAACGCGGTGTGCCGTCTGGCGGCGCCGTCGCTGCTCTTCAAATCCGAGGCCATCGTGCATCCAGACGAGGTGGCGCTCTACATCGACCCCGCCGAGTGCCAGATCTCCTACAACCCGCTGCAGATGGCGCTGATCTGGGAGTCCCTGGCCACGCGGGACACCTCGCTGCTGGCCCAGGCCCTGAAGCGGCGGCACAACATCCCGGCCGGAACGTCATGGGTCAACTACGTCCGCAGCCATGACGACATCGGCTGGACCTTCGCGGACGAGGATGCGGCGGAACTGGGCATCAACGGCTTCGACCACCGCCGCTTCCTGAACTCCTTCTACGTCAACCGGTTTCCTGGCAGCTTCGCCCGCGGCGTGCCCTTCCAGGACAACCCGCGCACCGGCGACTGCCGGATCTCGGGCACGACCGCGTCACTGTGCGGCATGGAGGTCAACCCCGCCGAGGCGGTGGAACGGATCCTCCTGGCCCACTCGATTGCCTTCAGCACCGGCGGCATCCCGCTGCTGTACCTGGGCGACGAGGTGGCGCAGCTCAATGACTACGACTATGCGCAGGAGCCGGGCCACGGTGGGGACAGCCGCTGGGTGCACCGGCCGCACTACCCCGCGGAACAATACGCCCGCCGAAACGACCCCTCCACTCCGGAAGGCGCCGTGCACGCCGGGCTGAAGCGGATGATCGAAGTCCGCGGAGCTGCCCCTGAGCTGGCCGGAACCACGCTGCTCGATTTCGAAACCCACAACCGAAGTGTCCTGGGGTACCAGCGGCCGGCAAGCGCGGCCGACGGCGGCCAGACGCGGATCCTTGCCCTCGCCAACTTCGGCGACTCTTCCCGGCAGCTGCCACCGGAGACCTTCGGCGGATTCCTGCCGGCCGCCGTCGACCTTCTCTCGGAAGCCACGCTCGACCTGGGCGAAGGCGTCACGCTGCTCCCCCGCCAGTATCTCTGGCTGCGCGTCACTCCCGCCTAGCACCGGCGCCCGTTTTCCCAACCGGGGGCGGGCCGTGAAACCATACGGATCATGCCCCAGAAGATCGCGTACCAGGGTGAGCCCGGCGCCAACTCCAATATTGCCTGCCAGCAGATGTTCCCGGACATGGAAAGCGTGCCGTGCGCCAGCTTTGAGGACGCCTTCGAGCTGGTGGCCAGCGGCGAGGCCGACCTGGCTATGATCCCCATCGAGAACTCCATCGCCGGCCGGGTGGCGGACATCCACATCCTGCTGCCGCAGTCCAACCTGCAGATCGTGGGCGAATACTTCCTGCCCATCCACTTCGACCTGCTGGGCATTCCGGGCAGCACCATCGAGGGGGCCACCGAGGTTCACAGCCACATCCACGCCCTTGGCCAGTGCCGGCGCCTGATCCGCGAGGCCAACCTGCGCCCGGTCATCGCCGGCGACACCGCAGGATCCGCCCGCGAGGTGGCCGAGTGGAATGATCCCCGCAAGCTGTCCCTGGCTCCCCCGCTGGCCGCGCAGATCTACGGCCTGGAGGTCCTTGCGTCCCGGGTGGAGGACGATCCCTCCAACACCACACGCTTCGTGGTCCTGGCACGGGAAAAGGAACTGCCGGCCCGGGACGAGCTTCCCGGACCGGCAGTCACCAGCTTTGTGTTCCGCGTGCGCAACGTCCCGTCTGCCCTGTATAAGGCTCTGGGCGGTTTCGCCACCAACGGCGTGAACATGACCCGGCTGGAGAGCTACATGGTGGGCAACGAATTCGCCGCCACCATGTTCATGGCCGACGTCGAAGGCCACCCCGAGGACCTGCCGCTGAAGCTGGCCCTCGAGGAACTGGACTTCTTCACCACCGAGGTGCGGATCCTGGGCGTCTACGCAGCCGCCGACTACCGCGCGGCGGCCGCCACGGCCTGACTCGGCTGCTGCCCCGGCTTCAGGAACTGCGCGAAGAACGCGCCCAGTTCGGCGGTGGCTGTCAGCGGCAGGACGTTGGCCACGTACTGGTCCGGGCGGACCACCACCACGGCACCGTTGCGGTCCAAGCCGCGGAGGTCGAAGATGTCCGCGTTCGGGTCCGTGCCGTACACCTTCTCGTAGTCGGTCAGCTTGAACGGGCCCACCTGCGGCTTGAACACCGCGGGAACCTGGTTGATATCGACGGCGGTGTGCCCCTGCTGGTAGATGACCTTCAGGTCGAACCAGGCATCCGGGTCCGCCCCTGCAGGGGTGGCAGCCAGCGGTGATTCCGGTGAATTGGCGAACCATGCGGCCAGCATGTCGGTGGCGGAACCGGTCCCTGGCTGCGCCGCATCGGCAAACACGTAGATCCGCCAGCGCCCGTCCGCGGTGGCGTGGTGGCCCAGGTGGATCGGGTTGGTGTCCGCCACCCGCACCACGGGGGCGGACTTGAAGCGTTTGCCCACGGGGAAGCCGGTGGCCAGGTCCTGGTGGTCGTCGGTCCCGACAATCAAGGACGGGGCGTACTGGGTCATGAACCCGGCCGGGAATTCGGCGGTGCGGACATAGAAGTCCTCCAGGTCCGAGGGGTGTTCGAACTCTTCGGGCTTCTTGGCCATCATGGATGACCATTCCTTGTCGAAGTCGATCAGGTTCTTCGCCACCACCTGGCGTTCCGCGGAGTAGGTGGCCAGCAGGCTTTCGGGGCTGCGGCCCTCCAGGACATGGCCCAGCTTCCACGCAATGTTGAAGCCGTCCTGCATGGACACGTTCATCCCCTGGCCGGCCTTGGCGCTGTGGGTGTGGCAGGCATCGCCGGTGATGAAGACGCGCGGGGTGCGGGTGCCGCGGTCCTGCGGCAGGACGTCGTCGAACCGGTCCGTGAGGCGGTGGCCCACCTCGTACACGCTGTGCCAGGCCACGTTGCGGACATCCAGGGTGTAGGGGTGGAGGATCTCGTTCGCCTTGCGGATGATGTCGTCGATGCTGGTGTTCCGCACCGCATGATGGGTGGCGGGGTCCACCTCTCCCAGGTCCACATACATGCGGAACAGGTGTCCGCCTTCGCGCGGGATGAGCAGGATGCTGCCTTTTTCGCCCTGGATTGCGCACTTGGTGCGGATATCCGGGAAATCAGTGACTGCAAGCGTGTCCATGACACCCCAGGCGTGATTGGCCTGGTCGCCGGCGAGGGTGCAGCCGATGGCCTGCCGCACCTTGCTGCGAGCGCCGTCGGCACCCACCACGTACTTGGCCCGGACAATGCGCTCCTGCCCCTCATTGGGCCCGGAAGTGTGGAGCAGGGTCACGGCGACAGGATATTCACCGCTGTCCGCGACCTCCAAGCCCTGGAATTCGTAGCCGTAGTCCGGCTTCAGGCGTGAGGGCGAGTTGGCGGCAAATTCCGCGAAATAGTCCAGGACGCGGGCCTGGTTGACGATGAGGTGCGGGAACTCGCTGATGCCCGTCTCGTCATCCACCGCCCGGGCGGAACGGATGATGTTGGCACGGTTGGCCGGGTCCGGCTTCCAGAAGGCCATCTCGGTAATCCGGTAGGCCTCGGCCGTGATCCTCTCGGCAAAGCCAAACGCCTGGAATGTCTCGACGCTGCGCGCCTGGATGCCGTCCGCCTGGCCGATGGCCAGCCGCCCGGGCCGGCGCTCGATGATGCGCGTGGTGACATTGGGGAACATCGAAAGCTGTGCGGCGGCGAGCATGCCGGCGGGGCCTGTGCCGACGATCAGCACATCCACTTCATTCGGAAGTTCTTCGGGGCGGTTGATGCCGACGCCGGCGGCCGGCTGGATGCGCGGGTCGCCGGATACGTAGCCGTGGTGGTGGAACTGCACGGTATTCCTCACTTCTTTGTGGCGGCTGAGCTGTTCTATATCAGAACAAGTGATTCGATAATGGAAAAGGTGGAACTTGGCATCCACTGTACGCCCGATGTGACGCGGGCGACAAGTGGCTCCACTCGCGCGGAAAATTCGCGGGAAAAGAGGGGTTGACGAACCATGGGCCGCGGGTAAATAGTGATCGTATACGATTTCGTACTTGATGAGGAGAAGCATTGGAGCAGGTCAACGAGGACACGCTGGCATCAGCCCGCAAGGTGATTGCGGTGCACATTAACTACCCCAGCCGTGCGGCCCAGCGCGGCCGCACCCCCGCCCAGCCCTCCTACTTCCTCAAGCCCTCCAGCTCCCTGGCCTTGACGGGCGGCCGGGTGGAGCGGCCGGCAGGCTGTGAACTGCTCGGCTACGAGGGCGAGATTGCCCTGGTCATCGGCAAGGCGGCCCGCCGCGTCAGTATCGAGGACGCATGGAGCCACGTTGCCGCCGTCACCGCCAGCAACGATCTGGGTGTGTACGACCTCCGCTGGGCGGACAAAGGGTCCAACCTCCGGTCCAAGGGCGGGGACGGCTTCACCCCGGTGGGCCCGGCACTGATCCCGGCAGACGCCGTCGACCCCGCGAGCCTGCGCATCCGCACCTGGCACAACGGCGAGCTGGTCCAGGATGACACGACGGAGGACCTGCTCTTCCCGTTCGCCCGCCTGGTGGCGGACCTGTCCCAGCTGCTTACCCTCGAAGAGGGCGACATCATCCTCACCGGCACCCCCGCCGGCGCCTCCGTCGCCAAGCCCGGCGATGTGCTCGAGGTGGAGGTTTCCGCCGGAAACCTCACCACAGGCCGGCTGGCCACCACCATTGTGGAAGGCACGACGCCGTTCGCGGACTTTGGTGCCGGGCCCAAGGTTGATGACCTGCAGCGCGAGGAAGCGTACGGTTCCCGCGAGGCCGCCGGGCTGGCACCTGCTGCGGAGGCCGCCGTCGTGCCTTCCCTCTCCCCTGCGCCTTCCCTCTCCCCTGAACTTAAGGCCAAGCTGGAGTCCGTGGCCACCGCCACCCTGTCCTCGCAGATGCGCAAGCGCGGCCTGAACAACGTCAGCATCGACGGGCTGCAGGCCACCCGCCCGGAGCGCAGGGTGGTGGGCCTGGCCCGGACCCTGCGCTACGTGCCCAACCGCGAGGACCTCTTCAAGACCCACGGCGGCGGTTTCAACGCGCAGAAGAAGGCCATCGACTCCGTCAACGAGGGCGAAATCCTGGTGATGGAGGCCCGCGGCGAGAAGGGCACCGGCACGGTGGGCGACATCCTGGCCCTCCGCGCCCAGGTCCGCGGGGCCGCAGCCATCATCACCGACGGCGGCGTCCGCGACTACACCGCCGTGGCGGGGCTGGACATGCCCACCTACTTCGCCAACCCGCACCCCGCAGTCCTCGGCCGGCGCCATATCCCCTGGGACACGGACATCACCATCGCCTGCGGCGGCGCCACGGTACAACCCGGCGACATCATCGTGGCCGACGCCGACGGCATCCTGGTCATCCCGCCGGCCATCGCCGAAGAACTCGTGGACGACTGTATCCAACAGGAGAAGGAAGAGGCCTTCATCTTCGAAATGGTCAAGGAGGGCAACAGCGTGGACGGCCTGTACCCGATGAACGCCGAATGGCAGAACAGGTACGCGGAGTGGGAACGAATGGGAAGCAGGAAAAGCTGATGACTGAAACGGCCGTCACCGACCTCCCCGCTGCCGCTCCCGGCAGCAAGTCCGAACAGGCGTACCAGGCCGTCAAGGCGCGGATCGTCGAGGGCACCTATACCCCCGGCTACCGGCTGGTGCTGGGCACCATCGCCAAGGACCTCGGCTTCAGTGTGGTCCCGGTCCGCGAAGCCATCCGCCGGCTGGAGGCCGAAGGCCTGGTGAAGTTCGAACGCAACGTCGGCGCCACCGTAGCCGGCATTGACCCCACCGAATACCTGTACACCATGCAGACACTCAGCATCGTGGAGGGTGCGGCCACCGCGTTGTCCGCCCCGCTCATCGATGCGGTGGCCATCGCCCGGGCCCGCGCGGTGAACGAGGAAATGCGCGAATGCCTGGAACACTTCAACCCCGTCCGTTTCACCCAACTGAACCAGGACTTCCACAGCGTCCTCTTTGAGCACTGCCCCAACCCGCACATCCTGGACCTGGTCCACCGCGGCTGGAACCGGCTGGCTGCACTGAGGTCCTCCACGTTCCGCTTCGTCCCCGGCCGTGCCCGCGAATCGGTGGAGGAGCACGAAGGGCTGCTGCAGCTCATCGAATCCGGCGCCGATCCGGACACCATCGAAAAAGCCGCCCGCCGGCACCGGGCGGCCACCCTGGACGCATACCTCGCCCAAGCAAAGCACCAGTAAGGACATCAACGATGACGACCTCCGTAGAAACCTCCCGGCACTACGTCCCCAAGGACCTGCCCGCCCATATCCAGCACTACATCAACGGCGAGTTCGTTGACTCCGTGGGCGGGAAGACCTTCGACGTCCTGGATCCTGTTTCCAACCGCAACTACGCCACCGCCGCGGCGGGCCAGAAAGAGGACATCGACCTGGCCGTTGCAGCCGCCCGCGAAGCTTTCGTGAACGGCCCGTGGCCGAAGATGAAGCCCCGCGAGCGGGCACGCGTCCTGAACCGGATCGCTGACGCCGTCGAGGCGCAGGAAGCACGCCTGGCTGAACTGGAAACTTTCGATACCGGCCTGCCGATCACCCAGGCCAAGGGCCAAGCCCTGCGCGCGGCCGAGAACTTCCGCTTCTTCGCGGATCTGATCGTGGCCCAGTTCGACGACGCCATGAAGGTCCCCGGCTCGCAGATCAACTACGTCAACCGCAAGCCGATCGGCGTGGCCGGCCTGATCACGCCGTGGAACACCCCGTTCATGCTGGAGTCCTGGAAGCTCGCCCCGGCCCTGGCCACCGGCAACACCGTGGTCCTGAAGCCGGCCGAGTTCACGCCGCTGTCCGCCTCGCTGTGGGCCACCATCTTTAAGGAAGCCGGCCTGCCCGACGGCGTTTTCAACCTGGTCAACGGCCTGGGCGAGGAAGCCGGCGACGCACTGGTCAAGCACCCGGACGTGCCCCTGATCTCCTTCACCGGTGAGACCACCACCGGCCAGACGATCTTCCGGAACGCGGCCGCCAACCTCAAGGGCCTCTCCATGGAGCTCGGCGGCAAGTCCCCGTGCGTCGTGTTCGCCGACGCGGACCTGGACGCCGCGATCGATTCGGCCCTCTTCGGGGTGTTCTCCCTCAACGGGGAACGCTGCACCGCCGGCTCCCGCATCCTGGTGGAGCGGGCCATCTACGACGAGTTCTGCGAGAAGTACGCCGCCCGGGCCAAGAACATTGTGGTGGGCGACCCGCACGATCCCAAGACCCAGGTGGGCGCCCTGGTCCACCCGGAGCACTACGAGAAGGTGGCCTCCTACGTGGAGATCGGCAAGTCCGAAGGCCGGCTCCTGGCCGGCGGCGGCCGCCCCGACCACCTGCCCGAAGGCAACTACATCGCACCCACCGTGTTCGCCGACGTCGCCCCCGACGCCCGGATCTTCCAGGAGGAGATCTTCGGACCGGTGGTGGCCATCACCCCGTTCGAGAACGACGACGAAGCCCTCGCCCTAGCCAACAACACCAAGTACGGCCTGGCCGCCTACATCTGGACCCAGAACCTGACCCGGGCCCACAACTTCTCCCAGAACGTCGAGGCCGGCATGGTGTGGCTGAACAGCCACAACGTCCGCGACCTCCGCACCCCGTTCGGCGGGGTCAAGGCCTCGGGCCTGGGCCACGAGGGCGGCTACCGCTCCATCGATTTCTACACCGACCAGCAGGCCGTGCACATCACGCTCGGCACCGTCCACACACCCAAGTTCGGCAGCATCGAAGACTCCGCCGCCAACGAAGGCTAGAACCTACTTCCCCACTCAAAGAAGAGAGCACATCATGACCAACTTCGTTCCCACCCCCACTGTCCCGGCACCGGACATCGTCCGCTGCGCCTACATGGAGATCGTGGTCACCGACCTCGCCAGGTCCCGTGAGTTCTACGTGGACGTCCTGGGCCTGCACGTCACCGAAGAGGACGACAACGCGATCTACCTGCGGTCCCTGGAGGAGTTCATCCACCACAACCTGGTCCTCCGCAAGGGGCCGGTGGCCGCCGTCGCAGCCTTCGCCTACCGGGTGAAGTCCCCAGCCGAGGTGGACGCCGCCGAGGCCTACTACAAGGAACTGGGCTGCCGGGTGGAACGCCGCAAGGAAGGCTTCACGAAGGGCGTGGGCGACTCCGTCCGCGTGGAGGACCCGCTGGGCTTCCCGTACGAGTTCTTCTACGACGTGGAACACGTGGAGCGCCTCACCCAGCGCTACGACCTCTACTCCGCCGGCGAACTGGTCCGCCTGGACCACTTCAACCAGGTCACCCCGGACGTCCCCCGCGGCCGCAAGTACCTGGAGGACCTGGGCTTCCGCGTCTCCGAGGACATCAAGGATTCCGACGGCGTCACGTACGCCGCGTGGATGCACCGCAAGCAGACCGTGCACGATACCGCCCTCACCGGCGGCAACGGCCCGCGCATGCACCACGTCGCGTTCGCCACGCATGAGAAACACAACATCATCCAGATCTGCGACAAGATGGGCGCCCTGCGCATCAGCGACCGGATCGAGCGCGGGCCCGGCCGGCACGGCGTCTCCAACGCGTTCTACCTCTACATCCTGGACCCGGACGGCCACCGCATCGAGATCTACACCCAGGACTACTACACCGGCGACCCCGACAACCCCACCATCACCTGGGACGTCCACGACAACCAGCGCCGCGACTGGTGGGGCAACCCGGTGGTCCCGTCCTGGTACACCGAGGCCTCCCTGGTCCTGGACCTGGAGGGCAACCCGCAGCCGGTCATTGAGCGCGAGGAAAAGTCCGAGATGGCCGTGACCGTCGGCGCCGACGGTTTCTCCTACACCCGCAAGGAGGGCTCGCCGGAAGGTGACCGGACGGGGTTCAAGCTGGGAGCGCAGGTCTAACCCATGCTGGAGCCGACGACGATTGAGGCCATCGCGGACGAGCTGGTGGAAGCCGGCCGGACCCGCACCCCTGTTCCCCTCCTGACGGCCCGGTACCCGGGCATGACCGTGGAGGATTCCTACGCCGTGCAGCAGTTGTGGCGGCGCCGCAACGAGGAAGCCGGCAGGACCCTGGTGGGGCGCAAGATCGGCCTCACGTCCAAGGCAATGCAGGCCGCCACCGGCATCACTGAACCGGACTACGGAGCCATCTTCGACGACATGGTGCTGGACACCGGCTGCTCGGTCCGGTGGGACCGCTACACGCACCCGCGGGTGGAGGTGGAGCTGGCGTTCGTCCTCAAGGACGGGCTCAAGGGCCCCGGCGTCACCATCTTCGATGTCCTGAAAGCCACCGACTACGTGGTCCCGGCCCTCGAGATCCTGGACTCCCGGATCGAGATGGAGGGCCGGACCATCGTGGACACCATCTCGGACAACGCCGCGATGGGCGCCATGGTGATCGGCGGGAACCCCGTGAAGCCTGACGCGGTGGACCTGCGCTGGGTCTCCGCCATCCTCTACAAGAACCAGACCGTGGAGGAAACCGGCGTGGCCGCCGGCGTCCTGGACCATCCGGCCAACGGCGTCCACTGGCTGGCCAACAAGATCGCAGCGCACGGCGATTCGCTCAAGGCCGGGGACATCATCCTGGCCGGGTCCTTTACCCGCCCCATGTGGGTCTACAAGGGCGACACCGTGCACGCCGACTATGGACCCCTGGGGAGTGTCACATGCCGCTTCGAATAGAAGACACCTTCCGCGACGCCCTTGCCGCGCAAAAAGGTGAAGCAGGCCGGCCGCCGGCCGGGATGTGGGTGTGCTCGGGCAGCCCGCTCATCGCGGAACTCTGCGCCGGGTCCGGCCTGGACTGGCTCCTGGTGGACGCCGAACACAGCCCCAACGGGCTCGAGTCCATCCTCGCCCAGCTCCAGGCCATCCACGGCTACCCCGTCCACGCCCTGGTCCGGCCGCCGGTGAACGACACCGTGGTGATCAAGCAGTACCTGGACCTGGGCGTGCAGAACCTGCTCATCCCCATGGTCAACTCCGTTGCCGAAGCCGAGGCCGCGGTGGCGGCCACCCGCTACCCGCCCGAAGGCGTCCGCGGCGTGGGTTCGGCCCTGGCCAGGGCCGCCCGCTGGAACCGGGTGCCGGACTACCTGGCCCGGGCCAACGAGACCATCAGCGTCACGGTCCAGATCGAGTCCACCGCCGCCGTGGACGCGGTCGAGGACATCCTGAAGGTGGACGGCGTGGATGCGGTCTTCATCGGCCCGTCCGACCTCGCCGCCTCGATGGGCCTGCTGGGACAGCAGGAACACCCGGAGGTGCGGGCCGCCGTCGAGCATTGCCTTGCGGCCGCGAAGACGGCCGGTAAGCCCGCGGGCGTGAACGCCTTCAACCCGGATACCGCCCGGCATTACCTGGACCACGGCGCGGATTTCATCCTGGTGGGTGCCGACGTTGCAATCCTCGCGCGCGGCTCCGAAGCCCTCGCCGCGCAGTACATCCCCAAAGCCGGCGACGACACCCGCGCCAGCTACTGACTTCTAAGGATTTCCCCCATGACAGTTACTTCTGCGCTGCCCCCTGCCGTCTCGCCGGAGCGTGAGGCCGCGCTGCTTGCGTCGGTGCCCACCGGCCTGTTGATCAACGGCGAGTGGGTGGACGCGTCCGACGGCGGCGCGTTCGACGTGCACGACCCCGCCACCGGGCAGGTTCTCGCCACCCTCGCCTCCGCCACGGGCGAGGACGCCGTTGCGGCTTTGGATGCGGCCGATGCCGCCCAGGCGTCCTGGGCCCGGACCGCACCCCGGGCCCGGGCGGAGATCCTGCGCCGGGCCTTCGACCTGGTCACCGAACGCGCCGAGGACTTCGCGCTGCTCATGACGCTGGAAATGGGCAAGCCCCTGGCGGAGGCCCGCGGCGAGGTCACCTACGGCGCCGAATTCCTGCGCTGGTTCTCCGAAGAAACCGTCCGTGACTACGGCCGCTACCTCACTTCTCCTGAGGGCAAGAACAAGATCCTGGTCCAGCACAAACCTGTCGGCCCCTGCCTTTTGATCACGCCGTGGAACTTCCCGCTGGCGATGGCCACCCGCAAGGTCGCCCCGGCTGTGGCCGCGGGATGCACCATGGTCCTCAAACCCGCCAAACTCACCCCGCTCACCGCACAGTACTTCGCGCAGACCATGCTCGACGCCGGCCTCCCGCCCGGGGTCCTCAATGTTGTTTCATCGTCGTCCGCTTCGGGGATTTCCGGGCCGCTGCTCAAGGACTCGCGGCTGCGGAAGGTCTCGTTTACAGGGTCCACCCCTGTTGGCAAACGGCTGCTGGCCGACGCAGCCCAGAATGTCCTCCGCACCTCGATGGAACTCGGCGGCAACGCACCGTTCATCGTCTTCGAGGATGCCGACCTCGATGCCGCCGTCGAAGGGGCGATGGCGGCGAAGATGCGGAACATGGGCGAAGCCTGCACCGCCGCCAACCGGTTCCTCGTCCACGAAACCGTCGCCGCCGAGTTCACGCGGAAGTTCGCGGCCGCGATGGGTGCCCTGGCTACGGGGCGCGGCACCGACCCCGCCACCCGGGTTGGTCCGCTCATCGACGCCGGCGCCCGCGACGACGTCCACGCTTTGGTGAGCGCCGCCGTCGACGCCGGAGCCGTCGCTGTCACCGGCGGAGCGCCCGTGGACGGGCCAGGCTACTTCTACCAGCCCACCGTCCTGGCCAACGTCCCCAACAACGCCGCAATCCTGGGCCAGGAAATCTTCGGCCCCGTCGCCCCCGTCACAACCTTCACCACCGAAGACGAAGCAATTCGCCTGGCCAACGCCTCCGAGTACGGGCTCGCCTCCTACCTCTACAGCAAGGATTTCAACCGGTTGCTCAGGGTGGCCGAGCAAATTGAGTTCGGCATGGTCGGGTTCAACGCGGGCGTCATCTCCAACGCCGCCGCACCCTTCGGCGGCGTCAAACAATCCGGCCTCGGCCGCGAAGGCGGAGCCGAAGGCATCGCCGAATACACCACCACCCAATACATCGGCGTCGCAGACCCCTACGCCGGCTGACGCCGAGTACACCGCTCCACCCGTTTCATGAGCCTCCCTGCCGTTGCGGCAGGGAGGCTCATGTGTTCCGAACACTTCTAGCGCATGCTCCCAGGATTCCTAGGTATGACGCGTGCTGGCGGCCGCGCTGATAAGTGCTGGGGGCCGCGACCTGGTGGCGCCGCATCTCGGACTGTAAGGCGGATCAAGGTGGGAGTCGATGCTCAGGGAGCTAAGAACCGGCGTGTAGCTCTCGGGCCGCCGATCCTTCAATGCGGGCGTGAGCTTCAGTTTCACGACGTCGTACTTTTTGAACTTGGCACCGGCTTCAAGGCATCGGAACCGGAGGGTGTTGAGACGGTGTCGCGCGAGGCGTCAATGGAGAGCGTCCAGGCGCAGTAGCCAGCTCATTCAGCGAGATTAGCCATAAAAAAGACTGGACTAGATGTTTTATTGTGCCGTAGAGTTGCCTGTAGGCAGAAAGTGGTGATCGGAATCACATCTGGACTGCTTGTTTTGTCGGACAGTTCGCGTATGGGTTCCTTCCGAATAACACTCCAACAACCATTCACCAGCAAGAAAGGCAGACACGACATGACACGAGAAGAAGCTTACGCACGATGCCCCTCAGATTCGTACGTCGAATTTTACGGCGGCCAGTGGCTCGTAGTCCCGCTTGTGCCCGTCGAGCAGCCCGACTTTTTCAGGTGTCTGCCTCGGCCGCCGCGCAATTAGAGGCAAGGAAACAAAACGGCGCAAAGGAGCACCGATGACCGCCACTATCAATGACTTGGCCGAGGGCTCGTTCGAGGACCTCCCCACGCCCCTAGCCTGCCCGGCAGCGGATTCCACTCCCCCGGTCTTGACTGTTTCGGTCAACGACGAGGCGGTGCTTGCGATTGCCCGTCGGTTGCACGACGGGGCATGCCTGTACGGGCGCCTATGCGAACTGCGCGACTTCCACGCCTTGGACAACTACGAAACCGATATCCGGGGCATGTTGGCTGCAATGGTGCAGTCCAGCGCTGAAGCTGATTGTCCGGAAATCATCCCCTGCCGCAGTACAGCTGAACGGCAATGGTTTCAGGGAAAATGGCGGTGCACTGCTTGCCGCGGTGACGTCCGCTTCAGCGGTGGGATCGGCTGGATTCACGTTCGTACTGCAGGGCACGGCTGAAATGTGAAAAAGTGTCGACATGGCTGCACTCATAGAGGATTACGCGTTGCTTTCGGATCTTCAGACCGGTCCTCTCGTCTCCCGGGAAGGCAGCGTGGACTGGCTTTGTTTCCCGCGCTTCGATTCACCGTCTGTGTTCAGCCGGCTTGTAGGTTCTGAGGAACACGGTCACTGGCTGTTAGCCCCCAGCGATTCAGGTGCTGTGGTTGTCGACCGGCATTACGTCGAATCAACGTTTGTGCTGCAAACGATGTGGGAAACTTCCGACGGACGAATCCTGGTGACGGATTTCATGCCCTTGGGAGACAGCAGTTCGTCCTTAGTCCGTCGTGTCACAGGTTTGGCCGGCAGCATGGAAATGCGGCAAGAACTCCGGATCCGGCCAGGATATTCCACTGTCCTACCGTGGATGAGCCGTGTTATCGACAGTGGGTCGACGGCATCGTTGGTTCTGTTGGCAATGGCAGGTCCGGATGCTTTCGCGCTGAGAGGCCCCCATCTGCCACAAGCCCATGCCCACGGACATGAAGGAACGTTCCTCATCTCCGAGGGCGAGACGGTGGATTTCGAACTAACCTGGTTCCCTTCGCACCGCCCCTTGCCTGCAGCGACGGACGTAGATGCTGCCCTCGAAGTGGCTACCGAGTATTGGAGCCGTTGGGGAAGCCACTGCAGACAAGACGGTGCCTATGGAGGCGCGGTTAAGCGTTCGTTGTTGGTACTTCGCGCCCTCACGCACATGGAAACCGGCGGCATCGTCGCAGCGCCCACGACGTCCCTCCCCGAGGATTTCGGGGGACCGCGGAACTGGGACTACCGATACTGCTGGTTGCGCGACGCAGCCCTGACATTGGAGTCGATGCTGACTCACGGCTATGAAACCGAGGCGCTTCAGTGGCGCAACTGGCTCCTTCGTGCCCTCGCCGGTGACCCTGAGCAAATGCAGATCATGTACGGGGTCGGGGGCGAGCGGGACCTTCCGGAACGCGAACTTACCCATCTTCCTGGCTATGCCGACTCTAAGCCAGTGCGCATTGGCAACGCCGCCGTATCGCAGTTCCAAGCGGATGTTGTTGGTGAAGTAATGGTGGCCTTGGAGAGACTGCGTATGGCCGGAGGAAAAGAAGACCATTTCTCCTGGGCACTTCAGCAGGCACTCTTGGGCTTCGTCGAAAAGCATATCGATGATAGGGACTTCGGGCTTTGGGAGATGCGCGGCGAAGCACAATACTTCACCCACTCCCGAGTCATGATGTGGGCCGCCTTCAACAGCGCGGTCCGGGCGGTACGGCTGCACGGGCTGACTGGCGATGTTGAGAAGTGGGAGCACCTTCGTGACCGGTTGCGTGAGGAGATCATGCGCGAGGGATTCAACAGGAGCATCGGCTCATTCACGCAAACCTACGGCGGAACTCAAACAGACGCGGCGTTACTGGTGATGCCCCAGGTCGGTTTCCTTCCGTACAACGACGACCACATGCTCGGCACGGTCGCACGATTGGAACAGGAACTCCTGACCGGCGACGGCCTTTTGCTCCGCTACCGGACAGAGAGCGGCGTTGATGGTTTGGAGCCGGGCGAACACCCTTTCCTCGCTTGCTCATTCTGGCTGGTGGAACAATACGCGCGCACAGGTCGGCACGGCGAGGCAAAGACCTTGATGGACAAACTCGTGGGGCTCGCAAACGAGCTCGGCCTCCTGAGCGAAGAGTACGCAAGCGATGAAGGTCGGATGGCCGGTAACTTTCCGCAGGCATTCTCACACTTGACCCTCGTCAGGGCAGCCGACGCCATGCACGGGGTGGACCGGCTCAGCTTGGCTGTCGAAGAACGGGGGTGAACACGATCTCCGGTTTAGCGGCCGGCGCCGTATCAGCGTGAGCCGCCCACCATGCGGCGCAGGCTGCCCTCCAGCTGTTGAGGTCATCTTCAGGGCCGTTGATGCTCAGCGCGGAACCCGACACCCTGGCCACTGCCCCGCCACAGGAGTAGGCGCCGTCCTCGGCTGTGACTCCTGGGTACTCCTCGTAGAGTTCGCGCAGGGAGCGGACCATGTAGCTTGGGCGCTCGTCTACGGGGGCAACGAGTGCCGTTTGGACTGAATCGACGCCCGTGAGGACGAGGACTGTAGCCATACCTGCGCGGTTTCCACCCAGAATGTCGGTGTCCAGTCGATCGCCAACAACCAAAGGGCGCTTGACGCTTGAGTGGCGCGCCGCCGTCTCAAACAGGGCTGCTTCTGGTTTTCCTGCCACCAAGGGCACTTTTCCGGTGGCGGCGGCAACCGCTGCCACCAGTGATCCGTTTCCGGGAGCGAACCCCCGCTCCTGCGGAAGGGTCATGTCCAGGTTCGTAGCTACCCATGTAGCGCCCGCCGTGATCGCGTAGGCAGCCTCTGCCAGGTCTTTCCAACCGAGTTCGGGGGAAAACCCCTGAATGACTGCGTCTGGCCGGTCATCCGAAGTGGGTACGACGATGAGTCCTTGTGACCGAACGGAGTCCGCAAGGACCCGACTGCCGACGACGAGTACAGACGCGCCGCGCTGAACCTCGCCAGCCAGCAGTTCTGCACCGGCCAAGGCAGATCCGAAGACCTGCTCAGCGGTGGCAGGTGCTCCTAGCTCGCGCAGATGGGCAGCAACCTCCTCGGGTGAGCGCGAGGCGTTATTGGTCACGTACGCCACGCTTATGCCCTCGCCGGCGAGCCTGTCGAGTGTTTCGGTGGCGCCGTCGATCGCCTGCGGTCCGGTATAGACGACGCCGTCCAGGTCCGCGAGCACCCCGTCAAAGCCGTCAATCAGCCGGTTGCCGTCTACCTCCCGCTCGCTGTCCGGCTTGGGCTGTCGTGTGGAGGCGGCGCCTTCATCCCGGTCAGCAGGAGACGGGCCAACCCGTGGCGCTGATCTTTGACGCTTCGCAGCACATGGCTCCAACTCGGCGAGCAGGGTGACCTCGGCCTCAATGAGGTTATTCCGCTGATGGCGGTCCATGGCTACAGCTTCTTTCCGGCCGAGCCGAGCTGCTTGGTGGCCTCCACCACGCGGGCTGCGAGCCCGGCTTCGGCGGAGGCGCCCCAGACGCGGGGGTCGTAGGTCTTCTTGTTGCCCACTTCGCCGTCCACCTTCAGGACACCGTCGTAGTTCTTGAACATGTGGTCGGCCACCGGACGGGTGTAGGCGTACTGGGTGTCGGTGTCGATGTTCATCTTGATGGTGCCGTAGGAGACCGCGTCCGCGATTTCCTGGTCCGAGGAGCCGGAGCCGCCGTGGAACACCAGGTCGAACGGGTTTTCCTTGCCGATCTTCGCGCCCACCTGGGCCTGGATGTCCTTAAGGATCTCCGGGCGGAGCTTGACGCCGCCGGGCTTGTAGACACCGTGGACGTTGCCGAAGGTCAGCGCGGTGATGTAGCGGCCGTGCTCGCCGGCACCCAGCGCCTCAACGGTGGCCAGGGCGTCCTCAACGGTGGTGTAGAGCTTTTCGTTGATCTCGTTCTCAACGCCGTCCTCTTCGCCGCCCACGGTGCCGATTTCAACCTCGAGGATCATCTTGGCGGCGGCGGTGCGCTCCAGCAGCTCGCGGGCGATGCGGAGGTTTTCCTGCAGCGTCTCGGCGGAGCCGTCCCACATGTGGGAGTTGAACAGCGGGTTGCGGCCGGCCTTGACCTCGGCCTCGGAGGCGGCCAGCAGCGGCAGGACGAAGCCGTCCAGCTTGTCCTTGGGGCAGTGGTCGGTGTGCAGCGCGATGTTCACGCCGTAGTTCTTTGCCACCTCGCGGGCGAAGGCTGCAAAGCCCAGGGAACCGGCCACCATGTCCTTGGTGGAGGCGCCGGACCAGTAGGCGGCACCGCCGGTGGAAACCTGGACGATGCCGTCGGACTCAGCCTCGGCGAAACCCCGCAGTGCGGCGTTCAGGGTCTGCGAAGAGGTCACGTTCACGGCCGGGTAAGCGAAGCCGCCTGCCTTCGCGCGGTCGATCATTTCGGAGTAGATCTCTGGGGTTGCTACGGGCATGCTGACTTCCTTGGTTGGGGGGTATTCGACCGCAGTTGGACGGAATGGGTCTTAGCTGGTGTACAGGGTGACGGGATCATCCCGAACAAATAGCCGGCGAGAGCCGGTGCCGTACTCGATGACCCATATCACCTGGCCGTTGTCTGCGCAGTCATCTACAAAGGCTGGGTAAAGGAATGAACCGTTGGACCACACTTGAACACAGTCCCCGTGCTGCAGGGTAGCCCACTCATGGACAGGCTCCTGGCCCGGGAACAAGCGCCTTCCCCCGGTTGCCTCCTTGAACATGTTCTATTCCTTCTTTTGCCGCCACGGCGGGTCAGCTGCGCCGTGCATCGCACGGCCGGCTCCAAAAGCCTCTGGACAAGACAGAACTAGCGAACGACTTCGTGCGTCATGCCGAATGGAACCTGGTCTGAGAGCGCGGCCGTATAGTGTCCCGGCCGGTTGCGAACGACCAAGATACCGTGATCGCCCGTAAGCATTGCCAGCTCCTGGAGCGTCTTGACGGCTTCATTGAGGCGCTCGTCCAGGACGCGGCGACTAGTGACGTGAATATCGATGGAGTCAAGGAAGGCGGTCATGGTCTTTCCTTTCTGTTTTCGCTGGGCGCGTTACCGCTGCGCCTGCCTTCGGCGAGGCTGCGGCATTCATCCCCAGGCTTTGCGTGTGAGTGGCATCACATATTGTGTTTGCTGTAGCAAACGTATCGCGCATAAATCATATAGTCCAGCTTTTTTTAGCAGTCGTTTCGATCCAGGAACGCGATTGCTCCCATTGCCGGAAGGCAGCGCGGTAGCTATTTTCGGAGCGGCGACGGCCAGCCGTGGGCCCCGCTCAAAAGGGTGGTTTAAACAATCCTTAATTGGGATTTCTCCTACTCGTTCCGGGCCGGACGATGGAGGCTTAGCCCATTCAGGAGGCAAAGTGACCGCACTGACCGCTGAACTGACCCAGATACAAACCGAGCGGCGACACCGTGCAGGCCCCAGCGAAGTCCAAGTGGTCTGTGTCCGAACTGCAGGGCGAGTGCGCAAACTGCGCACACCCCTCGGAACAGCATAGGAAACGCGATAAGGGAGAGTCTGTGTGGGAAAAGTAGAGTCTGATGATCCAGTCGTTCCCGAGGTTACTGCGATGCCGTCACCAGGCCGGCCGCTTGTTCTTCTTCGCCCCGGGGAATTTGTCCAGCTATCACAAATCCCGCCACCGCGAAACCGCGACCTCGAGATACAACAACTTATCCAAGACCTCGCGGTGCTCGCAGCAACGCGCGGCCCGCGTTCTACCGGCATGACCTCGCCCCGAAATTCCGAGTGAAGCTGTCGGTGGCGGTCGAAAAGCGAGCCATTGCGGGGGGAGTGACGTCGTCGCCTCCGCAGGCGGTTCGGCTGCTTTGACTTTCCCCAAGTTTGTGGAGCTGGAACGCCAGTCAAAGGCTGCATTCCGGACCTGGTGTACTTGGCTCAAAGCCAGGGAGCCCCGGATCTCGAATCGATGCCAAACCTCAGGCTCGCCGCGAGCCGGCTCGACGCGAATCCAGAACCGAGTCCCGTGCAGCCGCTGTCTCGGCGTCACATTTATCCATCCTTGCGGCAGCCGAAGGCCTGGTCGCGCTTTCCCCGGCTTCGGGCAAAACGCAACCAGGCACCTCGGCGATATGCACGATGATAACTAGGTACGAAAGACTAATATTTTACCAATGGTCCTGAATGAGCGACGGTGTGCGAGCATCGGCATTGCGGTGAGCAGTAGAATCCGCCTGCGGTTCCTAAACTGCCTTGTAGTCGTGAGTATTGCTTAGAGAATTGGAAGCTTTTCGAGATCTTCGACATCGTCTGAAGAGCGAGCAGGGGATGGTTCTTGTTTCGTCCGCCTTGATTCGTGCTGAGAGTAGAACCAGATGGGTATGTAGAGTGCCAGTACTATAAAGCCGAGCCAGGTTGGCGCCCAGCCAATTTCCAGGCTGTTGAGATAGACGACACCGATCAAGCACAAGGGCAGATTAAACAGTCCGAAGAGCATGGCGACACGTTTCCATCCCTTGGGTGCTTTGAAGGGCCTTTCCAGGTTTGCCAATGCCGGATGTTTTTTGGCCTTGACGTAGGCGAACAGGCTGATGCCGTTGGCACAGGTGTAACCGATCGCGGCAGCCGCAAGAATTGCCGTCATGGAGCCCATCGAAATGAGGACCATGTTGAACGCTGCGGTGACGAGCAAGGCGATGAACGGGGTTCCGTGGCGGTTCGTTTTGCCAAAGATCTTGGGAAGGTTGTTCTCCGTTGACATGGAGTGCAGAGCGCGCGAGGAACCCAGGTATGCGGTTTGGATGATGAGTATCATGGCCGCAATCAACACGATGATAGTGATGGTCGTGCCCGCCCCGCCAAATACCGCTTGGGCGACTGGAATTAGGGGGGAAATCGGCTCGGCGATGACGCCGTCAACGCCAAGCACACCGATTACTGCAGCTTGCACCAGGACATATGAGAAGAAGCAGATAATACCGCAGGCGAAGAGCGCTTTGGGAACATCTTTCGACGGGTTTTTGTATTCAGGGCCGTAAATGGCGGCCGTTTCCCAACCGCAGGCGCTCCACTGTGCAATCGCGAAGATGCCAAAGAGAATCAGGATGTGGTGCATATCCCAGGCCCAATCAGCCGGCATCCAACTGCCGGTGATGTTGTCCAGGTCAACATGGCCGGTGGCAAAAGGCGCGACGGTCAGGATTATGAGCGGTATCAGGGAAACTGCCGCAAGGATGTAACCCAGGATGGCGCCGTCCTTGAGACCGAACCAGTTGATCACGAACAGTCCGGCGAAAATTACCAAGCCCGAGATCAACGAGAGCTGATACTCGGTGAATGTCCCAGCCAGCACCGGAAACAGCCCATGCAGGTAGCCGCCGACCAGGATGGCGAAGATTGCCAGCACCGGATTCCAGGCAAACCAATAGCTCCAGGCGCTGAAGCCACCGATCAGCTTGCCCTTGTCATACTTGCCCTTGTAGTTCTCAGTGCGGAATATGTGCTGGGCATAGCCCGGAAGGCCTGAGGCCTTAGGGAAGGTTGTGGCCATTTCAGCATACGCGGCGTTTTGCATGAAGCCCTGAATGACTGATAGTCCCCAGACAAGGATTGCCGCGGCAGATAAATACAGTGGGATATAACCCAGCGACGGCAATATCAGCAGGGGCACGCCCAGTGAAATGGACAGCCCCTGCTTCCAGTCAATTGATCTTTTCAGGTGACTGGCTGTATCCAAGCTATTTTCACTCATAAAATTCTCCTTTGAATAGCGGTGAAAACTAAAGAATTCTGCTGGTAGTGGTGACGCGGGCACTTGCCTTTGCCAGGCACCTCTAAGTGATCAAAAGTGGGTGGCTGGGTATGAATCACCCGTGAGGCTGAAGGGGGTTCCCGATTGTGCAGCCACGAGGCGGAGATAGGGGTTGGCTGCCACTGTTTCTTAGTTCGCAGACACCCAAGGGTCACAGGTTGAACTGCTCCAGGTGAGCCTGGTGATTGCTCTTCCTGCCAAGCTTGATGGTTGCGTCGCCTTTGAGACGAACGCTTCGTCAGTTGTTCGACGATCTGTGTGCTACTCGGGTTTATATCTCGAAGTATCGGAAGGAGTGCGACTTCAGACCTTCGGGATTGGGTCCGTACATCGTGACCATGCGTGCGTAGACCGGGGCCCAGTATCGGCCGAGCTGGCCGGGATTAACGCGAGCTGAATCGCCCGGCTTCAGGATGACAGTCTTGCCCTCACTCTCCACGTGGAGCTCACCTTCCAGAACGAAGTTTGTCTCGCTATGCGGGTGGAAGTCTTCCCAACCGCATGACCTCAGTTCCCACTCCGAGAGTATGAAATCATCCCAGCTGCCTACTGGATCGGCATTGATGAATCTGCAGTGCAACCGTTGCCATTCGTCCTTCATAGGCTTCATGGACTTAATCGGCCAGAAGTCGATCTTTTCCCCTGCCGTAGGTGCCAAGGGCTGAGAGTTGCTGGTAGTAGCCATAGTTTTTGAACCCTTTCTTAAGGCGCGCGATCTGCCGTCCGAATGCTTCGGTGGATCCGGGGCCAGATTGCGTCATCGTGATGTGGGTCACGGCGATGTCCACTGTGACAGGGACATCCGTTCAAGTCAATCGTTCGAAAGGATAGGTGCCCAGGCTCGAATGCCGCATCAACGAAACGTGGAAAAAGCGAACATGAACGGTTGACTTGCACGCTTGTTCATGTCACCTTTTTCGTAGCGAGCAAACGTGACTGGCATCACAGCACTTAGCTCGGCAAGCGCCCAGGGGGCCACTCGCGAGGCTAGGGCATGTCGGCTTTTTTCGATCCCGAGAGCCCCTACAGGGGTACCAATTTGACCTTCAGGGCAATTCTGCACGGCATCACAGACCACCAGTTCTTCCCCCATTTCAAAGGAGAAATCATGGAAACCACCCTCATCGGAACGCTCAGCAAGGCCGGATCCATCCACAAGGTAGAAAGCGGCTATGTCGGCCTGCCGTCAATGAACGAACCTGGCACTGTAGCTGCCATCGGCGACTCCCTGCACAACCCGCAGGGCTCGGTCATGTGCGCCGGATTTTTTGAGCTGAAGGCTTCCGAGCCGCTGGTCTACACCTACACGTACGACGAAATGAAAGTCGTCATTAAGGGTGAGTTCATCCTCACCGATCAGCTGACGGGCGAGGTTACGCACGCAAAGGAGCGCGACGTTCTGTTCTTCCCCAAGGGCACAACAGTGAAGTTCGAGACCCCTGAGTATGCCCTGGGGTTCTTCGTCGGTGACCGCACTTTCGCTGCCTAGACCAACCAACGGGCGGTCAAGGCTGGCAGCACCGGCCTGATTCTTTAGCCGCCTTCGGACGTATCGGCCTGGCTTGGACCGGTCGAACCCGCATGACGTGGCCGGCGCAAGGACAGCCGGTGTCGATTCCGTTACCGGCGGGACCCGTAGCGCAACTTACACCGCCGCACATCGGCGACCTAAAACATCTTTGTAGAGGAGAACACCATGGTATTACGAGTCGGAATCATTGGCGCCGGCCCCAGCGGCCTGGCACAACTGCGGGCGTTTGAATCAGCGCGTCAGAAAGGCGCCTCGATCCCCGAGATCACATGCTTTGAGAAGCAGGGCGAGTGGGGCGGACAGTGGAATAACAGCTGGCGGATCGGGCTGGACGGTCAGGGCGAGCCGGTGCACTCCAGCATGTACCGGCACCTATGGTCGAATGGGCCCAAGGAGTGCCTGGAGTTCTCGGACTACTCCTTTGACGAGCACTTCGGCCGTCCGATCTCCTCCTTCCCGCCGCGCGAGGTCCTCTTCGACTACATCAAGGGCCGTGTGGAAAAGTCAGACGTTCGCAAGTACGTCAAATTCAATACGGTTGCCCGCCACACCAGCTACAACGGGGCCACGCAGGAATTCACGGTGACGGTTGAGGACCTCAAAACCAACCTCACGGAGACCCATGTTTTCGACAAGCTCGTAGTGGCCACCGGCCACTTCCACGTCCCCGCCGTCCCCGAGTTCAAGGGCATCGAAACCTTCCCGGGCGAGGTTCTGCACGCCCACGATTTCCGCGGCGCCGAGCGCTTTTACGGCAAGAAGCTGCTCATGATCGGAAGCAGCTATTCCGCAGAGGACATCGGCATGCAGTCTCACAAGATGGGCGCCGCATCCATCGCCCTCAGCTACCGCACGGCCCCGATGGGCTATCACTGGCCGGAGAACACGGTGGAGCGCCCGCTCGTCACCCATTTCCAGGGCCGCACAGCGTACTTTAGTGACGGTACACACGATGACTTTGACGCCGTCATCCTTTGCACCGGATACCAGCACAAGTACCCGTTCCTACCCGGCGAGCTGTCGCTGAGATCACCAAACGTGCTATACCCTGGCAACCTCTACAAGGGTGTGGTGTGGCTACAGAACAGCAACCTGTTCTACCTGGGCGCCCAGGACCAGTACTACACCTTCAACATGTTCGACGCGCAAGCATGGTTTGCCCGCGATGTGATGACCGGAAAGATCGACCTTCCATCCCTCACTGAGCGCAAGGCGGATATCCAGCTCTGGCTCGACCGCCAGGCCGCACTGTCCGATCACGACGCAGAAGCCGATTTTCAGACGGACTACCTGCGGGAACTCATTGAGGCAACAGACTACCCTCCCTTTGATCTGGACGCCGTCTGCCAGTTGTTCAAGGACTGGATGCAGCACAAGCACGATGACATCCTGGGGTACCGCGATATGCTCCACCGTTCAGTGGTCACCGGCACCATGGCGACGAAGCACCATACACGCTGGATCAATGCGATGGATGACTCGATGGAGCGCTACCTGCACGGAGCCTCCCAGGATCTGGACAACGTGGCACCTGACGATCTCACGGAGACCGTAGCCGCCACCTAACCAAGGTCACGTGGTGTCAGGCCGTCGGCTGGGCTTACCAGGCGGCGGCCTGCCACGTGTACGAGTCAGCCCTGCTACTTCTACCTCATGGCCTTCCCTAAAAGCTCTCGAAGTTCAGCAAGTTTTAGGCGCTAAGGGAAACGAACACAGGTTCGGGTCAAGCGTTCTAGACAGGAAATGAATTTTTCACTCGCCAGGCCATAGTCTTAAGAGGTGCCCCAGGAGGGCCGCCAAACGCGAGACTGGAGAGTGAATTATGCGGGTGTCCTCAAAAGATCGAAAAGAACAGCTGATTTCAGCAACCGTGGAACTTATGAGGCGCGAGGGTGTTCAGTCTGTAACCATGCGCGCCATTGCTAAAGAGGCCAATGCTCCCTTGGCCACTGCCAATTATTGCTTCAGCGGTAAGGAAGAGCTCATGGAGGCGGCCGCCGAGGCTTGGCTAAAAAACCTGAGCAGCTTTTCCGGGGACGTCCCCGCCCACCTAGGCCTTCGAAAAGCGGTGGAACAAGTGGCTCAAGGTTATTGGCGAGCACTGGAAGAAGAGCCGGGCAGCCTCCTTGCTGAGATCGAGCTCATTTTGTGGGCAACACGCGGCGCCGCCGTCAGCCCGCTGGCCGCGAAGATTTATCCTGCCTACGAAGTGGAGCTGGGAGGCATATTCTCATCGGCAGCCCAAAGCAATGGCGACGAGTGCCGTATTGGCATCCCTGAGCTCGTAAGGTCTTTCCTGATGATCTACGACGGGGCGGCCCTTCAATACCTGACCGATCCAACGGCGGCCGACCACCGCGCCTTGTTCTTCATGACGCTTGATGCACTGCTGACCAGGGCCGGCGTCTGAGGACAACTATGCCGCTAACCGCGGCAACGCGGGGAGTCAACGACCGAAAGGATCTCCTTGCTGGTCACCAACCGCTATGACAGTGCCACAGATGTTTCAGTCGGAGCGGAACGCCTCTTCGTTGCGTGCCGCCCGATCGAGGGCTTCAAGCACCCGGGCATTGTTGGCCGCGTCCGTGAGATCGTAGCGGAGCGGAGTACCGTTCAGGACGCTGTCAGAGAAGTGTTCGCTCATCCGTACGAAGTGATTTTCTCCCTTGATCTTGTGATAAACCGTGTCCTTTCCGAAGTGGTGTTCCTCCAGAACCGAATCCTCCTCAAGAAGGCCAAACGGATTATCGAGGTAGAGACGGCCCTCTGTTCCGGTCAGTTCCAGGAAGTTGCGTCGTTCGAGGTTTACTCCGGTATCGAACAGCGCTGTTACGCTGCCGGGGAAGCGCAGTATGCCCGCAATACTGGTGTCGATTCGACCCTCGTCGTTGGCGTCGCGGTAGTTGCCGAATGCGTTGACTCGGCTCGGTTCCTGGGCGGTAACCATCCGGCTGACGTTGACGCAGTAGCATCCCGTGTCGAAAAGTGCGCCGCCGCCGAGCTGGCTGTACCAGCGAATGTTGTCACCGCTGCCGGCGTCGAACGAATGCCCGACGTGAATAAAGGTCAGTTTGCCTACGGCATTGCCCGCGAGCAGTTCCTGCAGCTTTTCGAAACGCGGGTGAAAGCGGTACATGAAGCCTTCCAGGACTTTAAGCCCGGTCGCCTCGGCCTTATGTCTCACCTCATCGCATTCGGCGGCGCTGGTCACCAGTGGTTTTTCGCAGAGTACGTGCTTGCCTGCGTCCAAGGACTTCAATATCCACTCGAGGTGGAGTGCGTTCGGCAACGGAATATACACAGCGTCGATGTCCGGGGAAGCAAGAAGCGCGCCATAGGAGCTAAACGCCTGCGGGATGCCATGCCTGTCCGCGTATTCCCTGGCCTTTCCCTCGGTGCGGGAGGCGATGCCAACGACTTCCCCGTTCTTCGCCTCCTGCAGCGCCGGGATTGTCTTACGGACGATACGGGCGGTGCCGAGCACGCCCCAACGCAATTTATCGCTCATCTAAGTCTCCTCGACGAATGGTGGGCGTACGTGCGAGCGCAGTTACACCGGCGACCAGCCCGACCAGCCCTGCTGCAAGGCCGAGCCATCCTGCTGCCGATCCCGCATCAGTGGCAGCGGAGGTGCTGGACGCAGCCGCGGCCGGAACGTTGGGGTTGGGAGTGCTGTCCTGTGAGTGGCCATCCGTCTTTGCCGTGGTGGTGAAGGCGGGGGCCGGGTATTCTGGCTCGGCTTGGCCCTCGCTGGTTTCCTGTTCCCATTTCACGGTGTTCCCGTCGGTGTAGGTCTGGGACGCAGGCAGTATCAGTTCAGTACCGGCTTTGGGCAGCACGCCGACCGAGATGGAAAACGTTTGGTACTCGTGCGGACCGATCTGGTGAGCTTCATCCGCGGTCCAGATGACGGAGGTCGCCGCCTTGGTGACAGTTGCGCCGTTGACGGTGACGGGCTGCGGCAGTTCGCTGTTCACCACCTCTGCCTTCCACCCCACCACGGGCTTTACGGAGACGGAGGTGAATGGCGTCTCCGTGGGCAGGGAGATTTCGAGTTTGCTGGTTCTGGCCGTTTCGGATTCGTTTGGCACCCGGAAGGTCAGCTGGGTGTAGCTGCCCTCGGCGGTGCCGTCAGGGTCGACGCGGACGTGGGCGGAAGCTGTGCCTGTACTTAGGGCCACCAGCCCGGCAGCCAATGTTGTGGCGGCGATGGTGCTGAGGGTAGGGCGAGGTGATGTCTTCATTGCAGAATGCCTTTCGCGGAACTAAGAAACGGTGAGGTTACGACGTCGGTGCGCCACGGGGTGCGCACCGTCGGCGGCAAGGCGATGAAGTCAGGGAGTCGCACGAGCGGCTCAAGCCAGGTGGCCACAAGGCGCAACGCATCCTCGCCACGAGCCAGGAGCAGCGCTGTGACCAGAGTGGCAACGGCGTGGGCAGCGAACATCAGCCATCCGTTCGCTGCGTCAGCGGAAAGAAGCCCAGGTACCGAGAACCGGTGTGAGGAAAGCATCACTATCGGAACCAAGGTCACAACGAAGAGCGCAGCCATGACCTCCGGCCGGGGCGCCTGACCGCCACCAGCGAGGTGTCCGCCCGCACCGAGAATGAAAATCAGGGATCCCACCAGACCGGCGCGGAGCAGCCGGACGGACGTTTGTGTCGTCATATCTGCTCCTTCCCGGCATCCATGATCCCGTCATGTGTGGTCGCGGGAAACGCTGTATCAGGATGGTTTTTACCTACCGTTTTGGACGGCTTGCAGCCGGTGGTGCCTGCATCCGTTACAGGAACTCGGCTCGTCCTTCCAAGGGTGATGACGCCAGTGCATGCTCGCGGCGGGGTATGCGGCCGCCGCGGCTCGCCAGCCTTCCAGAGAGGACTGCGTGTTTAAATGCGTTGGCCATGCGCGCCGGATTCTGTGCCCGGGTGACAGCTGTAGCCAGCAGGACAGCGTCACACCCAAGTTCCATTGCAAAGGCCGCGTCCGAGGCGGTTCCGATGCCGGCGTCGAGCACGACGGGCACGGAAGCGCGGGACACAATCAGCTCGATGTTGTGCGGGTTCAGGATGCCCAGGCCTGTGCCGATGGGTGAGCCAAGGGGCATAACGGTGGAGGCTCCCAGATGCTCGAGCCGTAGGGCCAGGACCGGATCATCGTTGGTGTACGCGAATACCTTGAAGCCGCGGTTGACCAATTGCTCCGTGGCATCGACCAGTTCCACGGCATCGGGCAACAGGGTGTGCTCGTCAGCTATCACCTCGAGCTTGACCCAGTCGGTTTCCAATGCTTCGCGCGCCATTTCGGCGGTGAGCACCGCATCTTTTGCCGTGAAGCATCCTGCGGTGTTGGGCAGCACCCGGATCTTGTGGTCGAGCAGGAGTTGGAATAAGGAACCGGCTTCCGACGGCGAATAGCGCCGCATGGCGACGGTGGTCAGCTCGGTCCCAGAAGCAATGAGGGCGCTTCCGAGTCCGTCCAAGCTGGGGGCTCCGCCAGTGCCCATAATGAGCCGCGAAGTTATTTCGACTCCGTCGATGATCAACGGATCGCTGTCCAGGCACATTTCGGTGGTGATGGTCATCAGCTAACCTTTCGGGCCCCAGGAGAGGACGGGCTCCGTGGCTGCCTTGCGCGAGGCGAAGGAGCTCAGGACGCCGGTCTTTGCCAGTCCGCGGGTGGCGATCCAGGACAGGGCACCGGCGATGACCGCTCCGGAGATGGCGGTAAAGATGATGTAGGCCAGCTTGTCACCGCCGGAGTAGGCGATGTTCCAGCCCCACGGCGCGAAGGAATCGTTCAGGCCGCAGAAGAATGCTGCGGCGGCGCCTGCCAGCAGCGACACCGGCAGGTTGAACTTCTTGTAAAGCGCCGCGCCGGGCTTGCGGATGATCAGCATGCCCAGCACCGCAGGGATCATCCAGCCGCCGGCGATCAGGCCGGTGAGGGGCCGGTGTACGGCGTTCATCGGCCCGGATACCGCGGCCGCGCCCTGGGACCAGGCCCAGAATATCACGCCACCGGCGATGGCGATCAGGGCCGCCACCACGATGTCCACGACGCGCCAGGACTTGCTGGTGGTCTTCTTGATTGCTGCAGTGCTCATGAAAAAAATCCTCCTGGGAAACAGGAGGGGAAAGCACGGCAGACGGCTACTGCCGTTGCCGGACTTCGAGAACTCGACTCCCTTGCGCCGGTACTAACCGGATCAGGTTCGAGGGTCTGCGGCTGTCCGCACTCTCAGCGCCCACCTGCGGTTCCCGGTCATACGGGCCCGACGGCGGCGCTCCCCTGTCGTTGTATGAATGGCTACAAACTGTAAGGCCTGGCACGTGTCCAGGCCTTACAGTTTCCCTGGGTCAGGGCGTGAAAATGACGAAGAATTTTCTGATGCGCTCCTGGATTTCCCAGGTGCCCTTCCAACCGATGGGGAAGATAGCTGCGGTTCCGGCCTCTACGGTAGTCGGCTCTCCGCCATCCTCGGTAACCACCATGCGGCCTTCAAGGACGTAGATCGACTCGCCGCGCTCCAGAAACTCCCATCGTGAAAGGCCTGGGTCAGCTTCCCAGACTCCGGAGAGGATCCGGGAATCATCGCTGGTAAAGGGGATAGTGATCCGCGTCGGAATCTCGTCGCCCAGCACTTCGGCCAGGGGTGGACCGAGCGGTGCTTCGTCCAGCTTCCCCTGGAAGAGGGCGGTCGGCTCGAAAGTTATGCTCATGTGAATCTTCCTTTCTGGGTTGCTCCCCCGGGACGGGAGAGTCGGTGTTGGGATCCCCGACTGGTCTAAGCAGCGGGAGAACTTTCCGGGATGGCTTGCGGCAGGGTTGACGACAACCTTGGCCCGGGGTTTTGTTGGTGGGGGTTATTCGACGATCTCGCCCGTGGTTTCGAAGGTGGCGATTTTGCCGATGCGGCGCTCATGGCGTTCGGCATTAGTAAATGGTTCTGCCAGGAATGCTTTGACCAGTTCCGTGGCCTCTTCGACGCTGTGCTGCCTGCCTCCGACGGCGACCACGTTGGCATCGTTGTGTTGGCGGGCGAGCCTGGCTGTGTCGAGGTTCCACGCGAGGGCTGCCCGGACTCCCTTGACCTTGTTTGCGGCGATTTGCTCGCCGTTGCCTGAGCCGCCCAGTACGATTCCGAGCGCGTCCACGCCTGCCGCCCGGTCGGCCACGACGGCGGTGGCGGCGTTGATGCAGAATGCGGGGTAGTCGTCCTCGGCGTCGTAGGCGGCCGGTCCGTGGTCCACCATCTCGTAGCCGCTGGCTGCGAGCGAGGTGATCAGATGGGAGCTGAGCTCCATGCCGGCGTGGTCGGTTGCGATGTGAACGCGCATTATGGGTCCTTCAAGATTGGTAGCGGTGATGGGGCGGCCTGCTGCTATGCGAAGGCAAGCTGGCCGTTCGCGCGCAGTGACTCGATTGCCTCAGCAGGGGAATGTTTGCCGTACACGGCCGAGCCAGCGACAAAGACGTTGGCGCCGGCCTCGGCGGCACGGGTGATGGTTTCTTCCGTGATGCCGCCGTCCACCTGGATGGCTACGTTCACCCCTGAACCGTCGACGGCGGCGCGGGCCCGGCGGATTTTGGGCAGCATCACGTCCAAAAAGGCCTGGCCTCCAAAGCCCGGTTCAACGGTCATGATCAGCAGCATGTCCAGTTCGGAAAGCATGTCCAGGTACGGCTCCACCGGCGTGGCAGGGCGCAGGGCCATGCCGGCCTTCGAGCCCCGGGCGCGAAGCTCACGGGCAAGCTTGATCGGTGCAACCGATGCTTCAACATGGAAGGTGACCGAGGCAATACCGGCGTCAGCGAACTGGGGGGCCCAGGTGTCAGCATTGGAAATCATCAGATGGGCATCCAGCGGCACAGGACTGACCTTCTGGATCCTTTCCACGACAGGCAGGCCGATGGTCAGGTTCGGGACGAAGTGGTTGTCCATGACGTCCACGTGGACAGCATCGGCATTGCTGATGCGGGCAAGCTCTGCTTCGAGGTTGACGAAGTCGGCCGACAGGATGCTGGGATTGATACAGCAATTTAGGGGTGGCTTGGACATGGTGTCCGCCTTTCTGATCTGCGGCCACTGCGCGGGACCCCTATGGGTCCCGCGCAGGGCGCACTCAATGGTTCAGGATGCTTTCCGGGCGGTGGTCAGGATGCCTTCCGGGCGCTGGAGAGCGCGCCCTCAACATCGGCCAGCAGTTCCTTCCAGCTGGCCACGAACTTGTCCAGACCTTCGGATTCCAGGAGAGTGACGACGTCGTTGTAGGAGACGCCGAGGCACTCGATGGCGGTGAGCACACCTTGTGCTTCCTCGTATGTGCCGGTGATCGTGTCGCCGGTGATCACGCCGTGGTCGAAAGTGGCGTCCAGCGTTTTCTCGGGCATGGTGTTTACCACGTCGGCGGCGGCGAGTTCGGTGACGTAGAGGGTGTCCGGGTAAGCGGGGTCCTTCACACCGGTGGAGGCCCATAGCGGCCGCTGCCGGCGGGCGCCGGCTTGAGCCAGGACTGCCCAGCGTTCGGTGGCAAACAGCTCCTCGTAGACCTGGTAAGCCAAGCGGGCGTTGGCGACGCCTGCCTTGCCCTTGAGCGCCCTGGCTTCGTCGGTGCCGATGGCGTCGAGGCGCTTGTCGATCTCGGTATCCACACGCGAAACGAAGAAGGACGCCACCGAATGGATCTTCGAGAGGTCGTGGCCGTTCTCCTTGGCCTGTTTCAGGCCGGCCTGGAAGGCGTTGATGACGGCGCGGTAGCGCTCCAGCGAGAAGATCAGGGTCACATTGACGCTGATACCCTCGGCCAGAACGGAAGTGATGGCCTCAAGGCCCTCAAGGGTGGCCGGGATCTTGATCAGGACGTTGTCTTTGTCGACCTTCTTGAACAGTTGTTTGGCCTCGGCGATGGTGCCGGCGGTGTCCCAGGCGAGGCGGGGGTCTACCTCGATGGACACGCGGCCGTCAACGCCGTTCGTGGCGGCGGCGATAGGGGCGAAGAGGTCACAGGCGTCCGCGACATCGGTGGTGGTGATCTCGAAGATCGTCTCCTCCACGCTGCTGCCCCGGGCGGCAAGCCCGGCGATAGCGGCGTCGTAGTCGGTGCCCGAAGTGATCGCGGCCTGGAAGATGGACGGGTTGGTCGTCACGCCAACCACGTTCTTCTCTTCGATGAGCTTCTGCAGCCCGCCGCTGGAGAGCCGGCCTCGGGAAAGATCGTCCAGCCAGATCGATACTCCGGCGTCGGAGAGCTGTTGGGTGGGAGTAGTCATTGTCTTTTCTCCTGAAATCGGTTGTTAGGCCTGCAGGCCTGCGAGGGAGTCCTTAGCGGCGGCTGTGACTGCTTCCGCCGTGATGCCGAACTCCTGGAAGAGACGCTTGTAGTCAGCGGAGGCGCCGTAGTGCTCGAGGCTGATGGAACGGCCGGCATCACCGACGAATTCCTTCCAGCCCAGGGCCAGTCCTGCTTCGACGGAGACACGCGCCCTGACCGCGGACGGGAGGACCGACTCACGGTAGGCAGCGTCCTGCTTGTTGAACCACTCAACGCACGGCATGGAGATGACACGGGTGGCGATGCCTTCGGCCTGGAGTGCTTCGCGGGCCTGGACTGCCAGCTGCACTTCGGAGCCGGTGGCGATCAGGAGCACCTGGGCCGGAACGGTGGCACCGCCATTGGATGCCTCGGCCAGGACGTAGCCGCCCTTGGCCACACCGGCCGGGGAAGCGAAGGTGTCACCCTCGGCGGTCCCCTCGCCGCGGGCGAAAGTCGGAACGTTCTGGCGGGTCAGGACGATGCCGGCCGGGTTGCTGTGGTTTTCCAGCATGGTCTTCCACGCGATGCCAACCTCGTTGGCGTCGGCCGGTCGAACAACGTCCAGGCCCGGGATCGCACGCAGGGTGGAGAGCTGTTCCACCGGCTGGTGGGTGGGGCCATCCTCGCCCAGTCCAATGGAGTCGTGTGACCACACATAGATGGACCCGACGCCCATCAGGGCTCCAAGGCGGATGGCCGGCTTCTGGTAGTCACTGAAGATCAGGAACGTCCCTGAGAACGCGCGGGTCTTGCCGTGCAGGCTGATGCCATTCACGATCGAGGCGGCGGCGTGCTCGCGGATGCCGAAGTGCAGGACGCGGCCGTAGGGGTTGCCCTTCCACGCTTCCGTGGAGCGGGAAGCCGGGATGAACGACGGCGACCCCTCGATGGTGGTGTTGTTGGACTCGGCGAGGTCGGCCGAACCGCCCCAGAGTTCCGGCATGACCGGTCCGATGGCGTTCAGGACCTTGCCGGAGGCGGCGCGGGTGGAGACGTCCTTTCCTGCCTCGAAGACCGGCAGGGCGGCGTCGAGTCCGGCGGGCAGCCGGCGGGCTTCGACGCGCTCCAGCAGGGCGGCGCCCTCGGGGTTGGCGGACTGCCAGGCGGAGAAGGACTCTTCCCATTCGGAGCGGGCGGCTGCGCCGCGGTCCACAACCTTGCGGGCGTGGGCAAGGACGTCCTCATCCACCTCGAAGGACTTGGCGGGGTCGAAGCCCAGCACTTCCTTCAGAGCTGCAACTTCATCGGCGCCCAGGGCTGATCCGTGGATCTTGCCGGTGTTCTGCTTCTTGGGGGCGGGGTAGCCGATGATGGTGCGCAACGAGATGATGGACGGCCTGGAGGTCTCAGCCTTGGCCGCCAGCAGCGCGGAGTAGAGCTCTTGGACGTCTTCGACGTATTCGCCCGTCTCGGTCCAGTCAACGCGCTGGGTGTGCCAGCCGTAGGCTTCGTAACGCTTCAGGACATCCTCAGTGAAGGCGATGTCGGTATCGTCCTCAATGGAGATGTGGTTCTCGTCGTAGATGACGACGAGGTTGCCCAGTTCCTGGTGGCCGGCCAGGGAGGAAGCCTCCGAGGTCACGCCTTCCTGGATGTCGCCGTCGGAGGCAATGACCCAAATGGTGTGGTCGAACGGGCTCTCGCCGGCGGGAGCATCGGCGTCGAACAGGCCGCGCTGGCGGCGCTGGGAGTAGGCAAAGCCCACCGAGGATGCAAGGCCCTGGCCCAGCGGGCCGGTGGTGATCTCCACACCGGCAGTGTGCTTGTACTCCGGGTGGCCGGGGGTCAGTGCACCCCAGGTCCGAAGCGCCTGAAGGTCCTCCAGTTCCAGGCCGTAGCCTGACAGGAACAGCTGGCTGTAGAGGGTCAGCGAGGAGTGCCCCGGGGACAGGATGAACCGGTCACGGCCGATCCAGTCCGGATCGCGCGGATCGTGGCGCATCAGCTTCTGGAAAAGAAGATACGCAGCAGGAGCCAGGCTCATCGCGGTCCCCGGGTGTCCGTTGCCCACCTTCTCAACGGCGTCGGCTGCCAGGACGCGGAGTGTGTCCACCGCGCGCTGGTCCTGGGACGTCCAGTCCAGTACAGCAGTATCAGGACGCGGGGTGAGTACGGCATTTGCTGTCGGGTTCACTATTAATCCCCTTTGATTAGATGATTTGGCCTTGCGCGACCACACGAACTTTCGGTTAGATCAATCATCGCGAAACAAAGGGGTAGCAGTAATCCTGTTTTCTGGCAGTTTTTACTATACTTTAGGACTGGGTGGTGTGATCCACCTCTCCTCGACCAGCCACTAGGAAGATGACATGACCGTTACAGACCTGCCATGGCCACTGTTGCAGACCGTTGCTGCCCTGGCTGATGCCCCACTGGCCAAAATAGCGGAACGGCTCCGTAACGCCACCCTGCCTTACGTCAAGAGCAGTGCGCTGGTCATCTTCACCGAGGACTGTACTGGCAGGCCCCAGAAGAAGGCGGGTGCGGAGGACATCATTTCCCGTGTCAGCATCCCGGAATTGGACGAGCTTCGCGCCACCCTGTCCGACGAAACGCCTTGGTTTGGGGAAGCCGACCTGGCCGGCAAACCCCGGCAGGTGCTGGCTCATAAGCATGCCGCCAGCCAGGCCCTCCTCGTCCTCACCGATCCCTCCCCCACCGGTTCGGGAGATGACGCCAACCTGGACCTTGTGACGTTCCTATGGCGCATCGCGGCGCGGCGAATCCAGGAAAAAGTGGCGGATGCACCGCCGTCGTACTTGTTGGAGTCCCGGGCAGCATCAGCTGAACGCATCCGTGTGACGGCCGAACTGACCGATCTGCATTCGACCACTCTCGAAACCCTCATGGCAGCCCTGCGCTCGGCGTCCCTGGACGATGCAGCTGCCCGCACAACCGTCATAGAACTCACTGCCAAGGCCCTCCTCGGGTTAAGGACCCTTAGTGACCGGACAACAGACATAGCAGAAGAGCCCGTCGCCAAAGCCTTCGAACGGCTGCGGGAAGACTTGCGGCCGCTCACGGGCTTTAGCGGCATTGACGTCCAATTCATCGAACCACCCTTGAATGGCAGGGCCCTCCCCGGCGAGATCGCCCATGCTGCCCGTGCCATCGTCCGCGGACTTGTCCTGGCCATGATGGAACAAACAGACATCACCAGAATCCGGACACAGTGGGACTGCGATGGCGGAAACCTGCTGATCAACGTGCGAGACGACGGAGGCGGTGCACTCACCGCCGAAACGCCGAGCATCGTGGGCCTGCAACGCCGGGTCCAGGCGCTCTCCGGACAGCTGCGGATGGACGTCATGTCCGGTTGGGGGGCCGACATCTTCGTATCACTCCCCCTGGACCCGCCCGCCCGCCCCACCGGAGATGTAGCGGGATGGAATCTTGCTGCAAGGGAACTCGAGGTACTCCAGCACCTCGCCGCCGGACACCGCAACCGTACTATCGCCTCAACAATGGGCATCAGCGAGAACACGGTCAAGTTCCACGTGCGAAACCTGTTCAGGAAGCTCGACGTCGGGTCACGAACTGAAGCTATCGCCTTGGCCCACAGCCACGGACTCCGGTAACGCTGCTTTCTGACACCAGCAGAGGCGCGCCGGGCATTCCCGGCGCGCCTCACTTACTCACTCCTGGTGAATTTGCTCCCTACTGCGAAACCCTGGCCAGGGTTTCCTGCTCGGCGCCGATGGTGGTGTTGTCGCCGTGGCCGGTGCGGACCACAGTCTCGGGCGGCAGCACCAGGAGCCGCTCGCGGATGGAAGCCAGGATGGTGGGGTAGTCGCTGTAGGACCGGCCGGTGGCGCCGGGGCCGCCGTTGAACAGCGTGTCCCCGGTGAAGACCGTTCCTTCGCTTTCGAGATAGAAGCACGTGGAGCCAGGGGAATGGCCGGGCGTGTGAATTGCCAACAGGGCCGTTTCTGCCACCTCGAACACGTCTCCGTCTCCGTGGTAACGGTCCGGTTCGTAGTCCGGGTAGACCTGCTCCCAAAGCACCAGGTCCTCGGGGTTCAGGTAAATCGGGGCACCCACGGCGACGGCAACTTCCCGGGCGGCGCCGATGTGGTCGTTGTGCGCATGGGTCAGCAGGATGGCCAGGACCTTCCGGCCGCGGACCTGATTAATGATCGCGGCGGCGTCGTGCGGGGAGTCAATGATCACGCACTCCTCGTCGTTGCCCACGATCCAGACGTTGTTGTCCACGTCCCAGGTACCGCCGTCGAGCGAAAACGTCCCCGAGGTGACCACGTTCTCAATTCTGATGGTCATTAGATTGCACTCCTCTGCGTCAGGTCGACCACCGAACGCAGGACCTTGCCCTTATGCATCCGTTCGAAAGCCTCCTCCACTTGATCAATGCTGATGCGTTCGGTGACGAAGGCGTCCAGGTCCAGGTTGCCCTGCTTGTAATGCGAGACGAGCATCGGGAAGTCCCGGGAGGGCAGGCAGTCCCCGTACCAGGAGGACTTCAGCGACCCGCCCCTACCGAACACGTCCAGCAGCGGCAGCTCCAGCTGCATCTCCGGCGTCGGGACGCCCACCAGCACCACACGGCCGGCGAGGTCGCGGGCATAGAACGCCTGCTTGTACGTTTCGGGACGGCCGACGGCGTCAATCACCACGTCCGCCCCGTTGCCGCCGGTGAGGGCCCGGATCGCCTCCACCGCGTCCTCCTGCCGGGAGTTCACGCCATGCGTGGCGCCCAGGGACCTGGCCATTTCAATCTTGTTATCGTCGATGTCCACGGCGATGATCGTCGTCGCACCCGCGAGCCTGGCACCGGCGATCGCGGCGATACCCACGCCGCCGCAGCCAATCACGGCCACGGACTCGCCGCGCTTGACCTCACCGGTGTTGATGGCGGCACCAATGCCGGCCATCACACCGCAACCCAAAAGGCCCACCGCCGCGGCGTCGGCCTCCGGGTCCACCTTGGTGCACTGCCCCGCAGCCACCAGGGTCTTCTCCGCGAACGCACCGATGCCCAGCGCGGGCGAAAGTTCGGTGCCATCCTCCAGCGTCATCTTCTGGGAGGCGTTGTGCGTGTTGAAACAGTACTGCGGCTGGCCCTTGGCACACGCCCGGCACTGGCCGCAGACCGCACGCCAGTTCAGGATCACCCGGTCACCCGGGGCCACAGACGTCACATCGGGGCCCACCGCACTAACCACACCCGTGGCCTCATGGCCCAGCAGGTACGGGAAGTCGTTGCCGATGCCGCCCTGCTTGTAATGCAGGTCCGTGTGGCAGACACCGCAGGTGAGAATGTCCACCAGGGCCTCGCCCGGCCCCGGATCCGGCACCAGGATGGTCTCCAGCGTTACCGGCGCGTCCTTCTCCCGGGCAATGACAGCTTGAACTTTATGGACCATTGTTCTCGTGTTCCTTTCCTGGATCCGGCCGGACCCCGTGACTCGCCGGTGATATGGGTGGCCATAAGCCGGATGTGTTGTTGTGCCGCCACCGTTCTGTCCCGAGTGCCGTCGACCTGTACCGATCAAGCCGGGACCAGGCACGCCTCCCGCGGGTTCAGCACAGCACCGGAATCCTGCGAGGTTGCCATGAGGTTTGCCCGCCCCAGTTGGGCGACTGTTTCACCGAAGACGTGGTCCGGGTCCAGGCGGCGGAGTTCTTCGGCGAGGCAGTCGCGGAGGTTTGGGCGCGGGAGGGAGATGCGTTGGGCGGGTTGGCCCGGCTGCGTGAGTACAGCGACAGTTTGTCCGGGGCGGAGGAGTTGAATGTCGCCGTCGGGAAGTGTGAGGCGGACCCGGCGGAGGCCCGTTCCGGGGGTGCCCGGCAAGATAGTCACGGGCACGTTCAGCGCGGTGTTCAGCCAGGCTGCCATCAGCAGCGTGCTTGGGGAATCCGAGGCACCTTCGACTTCGGCGGCCAGTACCGCGGTTGAGCTGGCCTGGTCCAGGGCTGCGGCGAGTTGGATGCGCCAGTTGGTGAGGCGGGTCCAGGCGAGGTCGGTGTCGCCGGCTTTGTAGGTGGCGCGGATGTTTTCCAGCGCGGCCTGCGGGTCGGGTTCGTTCGCGGAGTCGGTGATCCGGCGGTGCGCGATGCGGCCGATGGAGGTCT
>NZ_JBNHFD010000011.1:0-69150 GCF_059089865.1 Arthrobacter sp. Y3221157 | reverse complement strand
AGGCCCGTGGCGAGGGGGCCGGCCAGCCACGCCAGGGAGCGGCTGCCGGCGGACGGCGGTGGCTCGGCGTCGGTCATGGGCTCTCCCCGGTGATGGAAGTTTCGGTCCCTGCTTCCCTTACCCATTGACACCGCCCTGACGCACTTTTCAAGAAGCCGGTTTCCCTGCCCTTCCTTTGTTGGAGTTTTTGGGCAGATAGGCGGGTTCAGCACCCTGGAAGTCTCCATATCTGCCTAAAAACTCCAGGTGAAGGAGGGGGAGCAGGGAAAGGTCTGTTGACTTCAATCTTGTTAGCGCTCACAATTGACAGCAGGCCGCAGTGCTGCGGCAGCTATCTGGAGGATTTTCAATGGACGCATTTGACGGCTCGGACGTCTTTGTTATCGGCGTGGATTACGGAACGCTGTCCGGCCGTGCCGTTGTGGTGCGGGTCCGGGACGGCAAGGAGCTCGGCAGCGGGGTGTATGACTACCCGCATGCCGTGGTCACCCATGCCCTGCCCGCGGACACAGCGGGCGACGGCGCCGCACGGCTTCCCGGCGAATGGGCCCTGCAGGTGCCCAACGACTACCGGGACGTCCTGCGGAACGCCGTTCCGGCGGCCATCGCTGAGGCGGGGATCGACCCCGCCGCCGTCGTAGGCATCGCCACGGACTTCACCGCCTGCACCATGGTGCCGGTCAAGGCTGACGGAACGCCGCTGAATGAGGTGCCCGGGTTTGCGAACCGCCCGCACGCCTATGTGAAGCTGTGGCGCCACCATGCCGCCCAGCCGCAGGCGGACCGGATCAACCGGCTCGCCGCCGAGCGCGGCGAGGACTGGCTGCCCCGCTACGGTGGACTGATCTCCTCGGAATGGGAATTCGCCAAGGGCCTGCAGCTGCTGGAGGAGGACCCGGAAGCGTACGCGGCGATGGACCACTGGGTGGAAGCGGCCGACTGGATCGTCTGGCAACTCGGCGGCACCTATGTCCGGAACGCCTGCACCGCCGGCTACAAGGGAATCTACCAGGACGGGCGGTACCCGTCAGAGGACTTCCTGGCCGCGCTGAACCCACAGTTCAAGGACTTCGTCAGCAGCAAACTAGAGCACACCATCGGCCGCCTTGGCGACGCCGCCGGGTACCTCACTGCGGAAGCAGCCGCCTGGACCGGTTTGCCGGAGGGCATCGCCGTGGCGGTAGGCAACGTGGACGCGCACGTCACCGCTCCCGCCGCTCGGGCGGTGGACCCGGGCCAGCTGGTGGCGATTATGGGCACCTCCACCTGCCACGTCATGAACGGCACCGAACTTCGGGAAGTACCGGGAATGTGCGGTGTGGTGGACGGCGGCATCGTGGATGGGCTGTGGGGCTACGAGGCCGGCCAGTCCGGCGTCGGAGATATCTTCGGCTGGTTCACCAAGTACGGCGTGCCGCCCGAGTACCACGAGGCTGCCGATGCCGCGGGAATGGGAATCCACGAATACCTCACTGAACTGGCCTCGTCGCAGGCCATCGGGGAACACGGGCTGATCGCGCTTGACTGGCACTCCGGCAACCGGTCCGTGCTGGTGGACCACGAGCTCTCGGGCATCGTGGTGGGCCAGACCCTCGCCACCAAACCCGAGGACACCTACCGGGCGCTGCTCGAGGCCACCGCGTTCGGCACCCGCACCATCGTTGATGCCTTCCGGGAGGCCGGCGTCCCGGTCAAGGAATTCATTGTGGCCGGCGGGCTGCTCAAGAACCGGCTCCTCATGCAGATCTACGCCGACGCCACAGGGCTGCAGCTCTCCACCATCGGTTCCGCCCAGGGGCCTGCGCTGGGCTCCGCCATCCACGCCGCCGTGGCCGCCGGGAAGTATGCGGACATCCGGGAGGCCGCCGCCGCCATGGGCGCGGAACCCGGCGAGGTGTACACGCCCATTCCGGAGAACGTGGCAGCCTACGAGGAACTCTTCCAGGAGTACAAGGCGCTGCACGATTACTTCGGGCGGGGCGGCAACGACGTGATGCACCGGCTCAAGGCCATCCAGCGAAGGGCCTCGGGCTCACTCCTGGCTTCCGGCCCGGCCGCTGTGGAGGTGCCGGCATGAGCAGCCCGATTCTCGAGGCAATCGCCCGTATTCGCGCGGAAGTATGCGCCCTGCACGCCGAGCTGACCCGGTATGAACTGGTGGTGTGGACCGCCGGCAACGTCTCTGCCCGGGTGCCCGGTCACGAGCTGATGGTGATCAAGCCCTCGGGCGTCTCCTACGAGGACCTGACCCCGGAGAAGATGATCGTGACGGATCTGTACGGTACCCCGGTCAGGGGCACCAACGTCGGCGGTGGAGGCACGGTGGAGTGGGGCAATCCGGCGTTGTCGCCGTCGTCGGACACGGCAGCGCACGCCTACGTGTACCGGCATATGCCCGAGGTGGGCGGGGTGGTGCACACCCATTCCACCTACGCCACCGCCTGGGCAGCCCGCGGGGAGGCAATCCCCTGCGTGCTCACCATGATGAGCGACGAATTCGGCGGCGAAATTCCGGTGGGGCCGTTCGCGCTGATCGGTGACGACTCGATCGGCCACGGCATCGTGGAGACGCTCAAGAACTCGAACTCGCCAGCGGTGCTGATGCAGAACCACGGACCGTTCACCATCGGCAAGGACGCCCGCTCCGCGGTGAAGGCAGCGGTGATGTGTGAGGAAGTGGCCCGGACCGTGCACATCTCCCGGCAGCTGGGCGATCCGAAGCCCATCGACCAGAGCCACATCGATTCGCTCTATGCCCGCTACCAGAACGTCTACGGCCAATAGCCATCAGGCCCCTTTTCAGGCTTACATCCCAGGAGAACCCATGAGCACCGCAGCATCCACCTCCCTTGACGGCTATGAGGTCTGGTTCCTCACCGGCAGCCAGCACCTCTACGGCGAGGACGTCCTGAAGCAGGTGGCAGCCCAGTCGCAAGAGATCGCCAACAAGCTCAACGCCAGTTCCGCCGTCCCGGTCCGGATCGTGTGGAAACCGGTCCTGACCGATTCAGACGCAATCCGCCGCATCGCGCTGGAAGCAAACTCAGACGATTCCGTCATCGGCGTCACCGCCTGGATGCACACCTTCAGCCCGGCAAAGATGTGGATCCAGGGCCTGGACCTGCTCCGCAAGCCACTGCTGCACCTGCACACGCAGGCCAACCGGGACCTGCCCTGGGCAGACATCGACTTCGACTTCATGAACCTGAACCAAGCCGCCCACGGCGACCGCGAATTCGGGTACATCCAGTCCCGCCTCGGCATCGCACGGAAGACCGTCGTCGGGCATGTGTCCAACCCCGAGGTGGCCCGGCAGGTGGGCTCCTGGCAGCGCGCCGCCGCAGGCTGGGCCGCCGTCCGCACCCTCAAGCTGACCCGCTTTGGCGACAACATGCGCAACGTCGCCGTCACCGAAGGCGACAAGACCGAGGCGGAGCTGCGTTTTGGCGTCGCGGTCAACACCTGGTCCGTCAACGAGCTCGCCGACGCCGTGCACGCGGCGGCGGAGTCCGACGTCGACGCCCTGGTCGCGGAGTATGAGGAGCTTTATGACGTGGTGCCGGAGCTCCGCGCAGGCGCAGCCCGGCACGACTCGCTGCGGTACGGGGCCCGGATCGAGCTTGGCCTGCGGAGCTTCCTGGAGGCCAACGGTTCGGCAGCGTTCACCACGTCCTTCGAGGACCTTGGTGCGCTCCGCCAGCTTCCCGGCCTGGCGGTGCAGCGGCTCATGGCTGCCGGCTACGGCTTCGGTGCCGAAGGCGACTGGAAGACCGCCATCCTGGTCCGGGTTGCGAAAGTGATGGGCGGGGACCTGCCCGGCGGCGCGTCCCTGATGGAGGACTACACCTACCACCTGGAACCGGGCTCGGAGAAGATCCTGGGCGCCCACATGCTCGAGGTCTGCCCGTCCCTGACCGCCGGCAAGCCGCGGCTGGAGATCCATCCGCTGGGCATCGGCGGCAAGGAGGACCCGGTCCGGCTGGTGTTCGACGCCGATGCCTCCCCGGGCGTCGTCGTCGCGCTGTCCGACATGCGGGACCGTTTCCGCCTGGTGGCCAACGCCGTCGACGTAGTTCCCCTGGACCAGCCACTGCCTAACCTGCCGGTTGCGCGCGCCCTGTGGCAGCCCAAGCCGGACTTCGCCACTTCCGCCGCCGCCTGGCTGACCGCCGGCGCCGCGCACCACACCGTGCTGTCCACCCAGGTGGGCATGGACGTGTTCGAGGACTTCGCCGAGATTGCCAAAACCGAGCTGCTCACCATCGACGAAGGCACCACCATCCGCCAGTTCAAGAAGAACCTGAACTGGAACGCGGCCTACTACAAGCTGGCCGGCGGCATCTAGCGAACCCTGCGAGTTTTTGTCCAGATATGTCGAGCTAACTTCCCCTGAAGCCTCCATATCTGGACGAAAACCCTAAGGAGGTGGGTGTTGGCCGAGGTGTACGCTCAATGCCCGAAGTGGGCGCGCGGGGGACCCTCCGGCAGCCGCTCCAGGATGTCCTCGGCGATCCTGCGCACCTTGATGTTCCGGTGGCTGGACGCCTTCGCCAGGATGGAAAAGGCCTCGTGGTAGGAGCACCTGTTCTGCGCCATGATGACGCCGCAGGCAACGTTGATCGACGTGCGGCTGTCCAGGGCGGAGCGCAGGTCCGTGGCCATGGAGCGGGCGGTATGCAGGTCGATGGCCATCTGCAGGCTCTTGGCTGCAAGACCCGCGAACGAGCGTGCCTCTGCGATGACCTGTAGTGGGAAGGCCTTGGCATCCTGGGCGAAGAATGCCAGGGCGGCCGGCCTTTCTTCCCGGTGCTGGTTGCCAGCGGTCCCGTCCGGGCCCTTCGTGGTAGCGCCGGCTGCAGCACCGCCCTCCCTGGCGCCATTGGCGGGGGTCTCGCTGCTCAGCGGCAGCCGCACGCCAAGGACGCTGCCGAAGCCGGCCTGCTGCAGCTGGTCACAGTAACACGGCCAGCGGAAGTCGCCGTTGCGCTGGAGAACCGCCACTGGCTGGCCGCCGGCGAGGACCTCGTGTACCGGTCCCTCAGCCGCCCGGTGCTCCCATTCGAGCAGCCGGACAACCTCTTCCGAGGTGCCGGCGACAGCGGGCGGCTTCTTGGGCTGGTGGACTATGACCCCGCATTCGATGCGGAGTCCTGCCTGGCGGACAACGGCCTGCGCGGAAGCGGTCACCAGGCGGGCGAGGGATTCTCCCAACGAGTCAGCGCCCGTCACCAGATCCAGCAGCACGTCCTGGCCGCCGGTACCGGGCGTGGCCACTCCGGCAATGCCGCCTGCCGGGCGGGCGCCCGGGTTCCGCGGCGGAACAGGAGGGCCGACGACGGCTGGGGGAGAGGCCTTGGTCTCGTAGGCCTCCTCGTCGCCGGCCCCGCTCAATACCCGTGTCCGTTGGACCGGGAAGGCCGAACTTATATGTCGTGCATGCATTGCCAGTCTCACACCCCCTCGTGAGCCACGTACCGCGAGCCGCGTCACTTTTGTGTCTGGTAAGAAACCTAGTTGCGGCGCTGTGGGGGATGAACGCGTAGGAGGTACTCGTTTTTGAGATTAGGTAGTACTTGGGTTCGCTGGCCACGCCCCGCCGGTTCCCATTGCCGCAGGTGGGGTGGCTTAAGGGCCCAGCGCCCCCCACCGGGACACTTCCTGAAGTACTTTCTTTCATTTGCTTGACTCCTGCTGCGGGAGTCTCAACAATGGTTCTCTATAACGTTGTAAAAATGGAGTGAGGATATTTTCGTGACCACAGCAGAATCAGCCGCGGCGAAGATCACCGTGGATCCCGCCTTTGTGGTGGGGCCTGTCCGGCAGCGCACTTTCGGCGCCTTCGTGGAGCACCTTGGCCGCTGCGTGTACACAGGCATTTTCGAGCCGGATCACACTTCGGCGGACCAGGACGGCTTCCGCGGGGACGTCCTGGAACTCACCCGTGAACTGGGGGTTTCCACGGTGCGGTACCCCGGCGGCAACTTCGTGTCCGGCTACCGCTGGGAGGATGGCGTGGGCCCGCTGGAGCAGCGCCCGGTGCGGCTGGACCTTGCTTGGCACTCCAGTGACCCCAACCTGGTGGGCGTGGACGAATTCGCCAAGTGGTCCGCCAAGGCTGGCGTGGAGACCATGATGGCCGTCAATCTCGGCACCCGTGGAACGCAGGAAGCGCTGGACCTGCTGGAATACTGCAACATCGACGGCGGGACGGCCTTCTCGGACCAGCGCCGGGCCAACGGTGCGGAAAAGGGCTACGGCATCAAAATGTGGTGCCTGGGCAACGAGATGGACGGCCCGTGGCAAATCGGCCATAAGAGTGCCCACGAGTACGGCCGGCTCGCGGCGGACACCGCCCGGGGCATGCGCATGATCGATCCGGACCTTGAGCTCGTGGCCTGCGGCAGCTCCGGGCCCACCATGCCCACGTTCGGCGAGTGGGAACGCGTGGTGCTCAGCGAGACCTACGACCTGGTGGACCTGGTCTCTGCCCACCAGTATTTCGAGGACTTCGGCGACCTGCAGGAACACCTGTCCGCCGGGCACCGGATGGACGCCTTCATCCGCGACATCGTCGCCCACATCGACCACGTGAAGTCGGTCAAGAAGTCCGACAAGCAGATCAACATCTCCTTCGACGAGTGGAATGTCTGGCACATGAGCCGCGGTGAATCCACGGCGCCGAGTGGCAAGGACTGGCCGGTGGCCCCCGTGCTGCTGGAAGACATCTACACGGTAGCGGACGCCGTCGTGGTCGGGGACCTGCTGATCACGCTGCTCCGCAACACCGACCGGGTGCACTCGGCAAGCCTGGCGCAGCTGGTGAACGTCATCGCCCCCATCATGACCGAACCGGGCGGACGTGCCTGGAAGCAGACCACCTTCCACCCGTTCGCCCTGACCTCCCGCCACGCGTCCGGCACTGTTCTGCAGCTCGCCGTCGAAACCCCGCTGGTCAGCGGGGGCAAGACGACGGACTTTGCCGCCGTGTCCGCCGTCGCAACCTACGACGCCGAAAAGGGCGAAGCGGTGGTGTTCGCCGTCAACCGCTCGGCCACGGACGAGCTGCAGCTGGACGCCGCGGTGTCCGCACTCGGCAACGTCCGCGTGGTGCAGGCCCTCACCTACGCCAACAAGGACCCCTACTGGCAGGCCACCGCAGACGACTCCACCTCCGTCCTGCCCGCGGAGAACGTCACGGCAAAGGCCGACGGCGGCCGCCTCACCGCGGAGCTTCCGTCCGTGTCCTGGTCAATGATCCGGCTCGCCGTCGGCAAGTAGCAGCGGGAACGTGTGTTTCAGCGGGGCGCGGAATGCAACAATTAAGCGCCCCTCTGGCCTGTGCGGCAACCTCTGGGAGGATGGACGGCATGGAACTGCACATCACGGGTGATCCTGCCGCCGATAAGTTGTTGAGCGAGGATGACTTTGCGCTCTTGACCGGAATGCTGCTGGACCAGCAGGTGACCATGGAATCGGCGTTCGCCGGGCCGGAAAAGATCAGGACCCGGATCGGATCCCTGAAGCCGGAGGCCATCGCGGCGCATGATCCGCAGGCGTTCGTGGAGATGTTCAAGGAGCGGCCGGCGGTCCACCGGTTCCCGGGTTCCATGGCTGCCCGGGTCCAGGCACTGGCCGAGGCGGTCCAGAAAAACTGGGGCGGTGACGCCGCCGCGATCTGGACCCAGGGCAATCCGGACGGCGCTGAGGTGCTGCGCAGGCTGAAGGCGTTGCCCGGCTTTGGTGACCAGAAGGCCAAAATTTTCCTTGCCCTGCTCGGCAAGCAGCGCGGCCTCCAGGCGCCCGGCTGGCGGGAAGCGGCAGGCCACTACGGCGAGGAGGGTGCCTTCCTGTCCGTCGCGGACATCGTGGATCCCGAGTCGCTCGTCAGGGTGCGCGCCAGCAAGCAGGCTGCCAAGGCTGCGGCAAAGGCCGCAAAGGCCTGACCGAAATTCCGGGAACCGGTTCGCGGGCCGTAGCACAATTGTGACTTGATCCATAGCCTTAGCCGGGTTAGGCTCATGCTCTGTTAGCGCTAACAGGGTCGAAGCTACCGGGCCTCCTGTGTTCGGGTTCGACGGCGCCAGGTCCTGCTTGGTGCACCCCGGGAACGCTGCAAAAGTCCCGGCTCGGCGGGAGGCATCGATGCCTTCCGCTCCAGCACAGATGCGTGGCTGAAGTAGCCGCGGGAGGAGAATAGCGTGAAATTTAGGAAACTCGTGGGCGCCATGGCCGTCGCCCTGGCACTAGCGGTGGGCGCCACCGGCTGTGGGACCCGCGGAGGGGCGGCCGAAACCGGCGGCACGGCCAATCCCGGCGAATCACTCGTCGGCATCTCCATGCCGACCCAGACGTCCGAGCGGTGGATAGCCGACGGGAACAACGTGGAGAAGTCGCTGAAGGAACTCGGCTACAAAACCGACCTTCAATTCGCCAACGACGACATCCCGACCCAGGTGTCGCAAATTGAGAACATGCTGACCAAGGGCGCCAAGGCCTTGATTATCGCCGCTATCGACGGCACCACCCTGACCGACGTCCTCGCCAAAGCCAAAGAGCAGAATGTCAAAGTGATCGCCTATGACCGGCTGATCAACGGCACGCCGAACGTCGACTACTACACGACCTTCGACAACTACACGGTAGGCGTTCAGCAGGCCACTTCGCTTTTGACCGGCCTCGGGCTCCTTGATGGCCAGGGCAAGAAGGTGGACGGCGTTGGCCCCTTCAACGTCGAACTGTTTGCGGGAAGCCCTGACGACAACAACGCCAACTTCTTCTGGACTGGCGCCATGGACACCCTGAAGCCGTTCCTTGACGCAGGAACGCTCAAGGTTCCCAGCGGCCAGACCAAATTCGAGCAGGCCGCCATCCTGCGCTGGCAGGCCCCTGTGGCCCAGAAGCGGATGGAAGACATCCTCACTGCGGCCTACAGCTCAGGGCAGAAGCTCGACGGCGTCCTGTCCCCTTACGACGGGCTTTCCATCGGCATCATCTCCGCTCTCACGAGCACCGGTGGGTATTCCGGAGGGAACCTTCCGGTCGTGACCGGCCAGGATGCGGAGAAGGGCTCAGTCAAGTCCATTACCGCGGGGGAACAGTACTCGACGATCTTCAAGGACACCCGGGAGCTTGGCAAGCAGGCCGTCAAGATGGTCGACGCCGTCCTCAAGAACGAGGAACCGGAAACCAACGACACCACCACCTACGACAACAAAGTCAAGGTTGTTCCGGCCTACCTGCTGGAGTCCGTGATCATCACCAAGGACAACTACAAGCAGGAACTGATCGACTCCGGCTACTACACAGAAGCTGACGTCAAGTAGGAGCCGGTGAGGTTGCGGCCGGGCTTTCCCGGCCGCAGCCTCGCAGCCCCTGCATGCAGGAGCCAGGCTTCCGCCAGTCAGCGGGAAATGACCATGAACGTACCCATTCTGCAAATGCGGGGAATCACCAAGACGTTCCCCGGCGTGAAGGCCCTCCAGGACGTGACCCTGGACGTGAACCGCGGCGAGGTGCATGCCATCTGCGGGGAAAACGGCGCAGGTAAGTCCACCTTGATGAAGGTGTTGTCCGGGGTTTACCCGCATAACACCTTCGAGGGGGACATACTGTTCGAGAACGAGCCCTGTGACTTTGCGAGCATCAGCGACAGTGAGAAACGCGGCATTGTCATCATCCATCAGGAACTCGCCCTCAGCCCCTACCTGTCGATCGCCGAGAATATTTTCCTGGGGAATGAACTGTCGACCCGGGGTTGGGTGGACTGGCGCAAGACGAACCTGGAGGCAGCCAAGCTGTTGGCCCGCGTCGGCTTGAATGAAAACCCCGTTACCCCCATCCAGCACATCAGTGTAGGAAAGCAGCAACTCGTCGAGATCGCCAAAGCACTCTCCAAGGAAGTCAAGCTGCTCATCCTCGACGAGCCCACGGCTGCGTTGAACGACGAGGACTCCAATCATCTGCTGGATTTGATCCTGCACCTGAAGGGCCAAGGTGTCACCAGCATCATCATTAGCCACAAACTCAACGAAATCCGGAAGGTGGCCGACGCCGTCACCATCATCCGGGATGGCAAGACGATCGAGACGCTGCGCCTGAACGAAGGGGACATAACCCAGGAAAGGATCATCCGCGGAATGGTCGGCCGGGACCTTGAAAGCCTCTACCCGGAGCGGACTCCGGTCATTGGTGAGGAGGTCCTGCGCATAGAGGACTGGTCCGTGCAACACCCCCAGGACCATACGCGCACGGTAGTCCAGAACGCGAGCCTGCACGTGCGGAAAGGTGAGGTGGTTGGTTTGGCCGGGCTCATGGGAGCCGGCCGCACGGAACTGGCCATGAGCGTCTTCGGGCGTACCTACGGCCGGGCCGTCTCGGGGAGGGTGCTCAAGTACGGCAAGGAGATCAATACCTCCACCGTTTCCGAAGCCATCCGCCAGGGGCTTGCTTATGCCACGGAGGACCGCAAGCACTACGGGCTGAACCTCATTGAGGACATCAAGCGCAACATCTCCATGGCGAGCCTGGGCAAACTCGCCAACAGGGGCTGGGTGGACAAGAACGAAGAAACGGCTGTGGCCAACCGCTACCGAACGAGCATGAACATCAAGGCTCCGACGGTTGCCGCAGTTACCGGGAAGCTCTCGGGAGGAAACCAGCAGAAGGTCGTCCTCAGCAAATGGATGTTTTCGGACCCCGATGTCCTGATCCTTGATGAACCGACCCGGGGTATTGACGTTGGCGCGAAATTCGAGATCTACACGATCATCACGAAGCTTGCTGCCGAGGGGAAAGCCGTCATCGTCATCTCCTCCGAACTCCCCGAGCTCCTGGGCATATGCGACAGGATCTACACCATGTCGGCGGGCCGCGTGACCGGTGAGATCCCCATTGCCGAGGCGTCCCAGGAGACGCTAATGCATTACATGACCCAAGAAAAGGAATAGCGACCATGTCCGCCTTACGAGAATCACTCGGCTTCCTGACGAGCCGCCTCCGCCAGGTCGGCATCTTTGTCGCCCTGATCCTGATCGTCCTGCTCTTCCAAGTACTCACCGACGGCATCCTGCTCCAGCCGCAAAACGTGACAAACCTTGTCGTCCAGAACAGCTACATCCTGATTCTGGCCATTGGCATGGTGATGGTGATCATCGCCGGCCATATCGACCTTTCTGTCGGGTCCATCGCCGGCTTCATTGGTGCGGTGTCGGGGGTGATGATAGTTCACTGGGGCTGGGCCTGGTGGATAGCCATTCCCGCCTGCCTGCTGGTGGGGGCGTTAGTGGGTGCGTGGCAGGGGTATTGGATTGCCTATGTGGGCATCCCTGCCTTCATAGTCACCCTCGCCGGAATGCTGATCTTCCGCGGCCTGACCTTGATCACGCTGAAAAACCAGCAGATCACACCTTTTCCTGAGGAGCTGCGCGCGTTGGGCGGGGGCTTCCTGCCGGACATCACGGGAGGCAACTCGGTAGTCGAAATACTCACCGTTATCCTGGGGGTGGGCGGCACGGCGGCCATCGTGTTCCAAGCCCTCAAGGAGCGCCGCGTCCGCCGGAAATTCGATCTTGAAAACGAGCCCATGGCGTGGTTCGCCATTAAAACCGCCTTCATCGCGCTGCTGATGCTCATCATCACGTTCCTGCTGGCGAGCTACCGCGGCACTCCGATCGTCCTGATCGTGCTGGCAGCTTTGGTCATCATCTACTCGGCGATCATGAATAACAGCATCTTCGGCCGGCACATCTACGCAATTGGTGGCAACCTCCACGCGGCAGAACTTTCAGGTATCAAGACCAAAGCCGTCACCTTCAGGCTCTTCGTCAACATGGGTGTCCTGGCAGCCCTTGCAGGCCTGGTCTTCACCGCCCGCCTAAACTCTGCCCAGCCTGCAGGCGGTACGGGCTTCGAGCTGGACTCCATTGCAGCGGCCTTTATTGGCGGTGCTGCTGTGCAGGGCGGCGTGGGCACGGTCGCCGGAGCCATGATCGGCGGACTGATCATGGGTGTGCTGAACAACGGGATGTCGATCCTCGGCCTTGGAACCGACTACCAGCAGCTCATCAAGGGACTGGTCCTCCTGGTGGCCGTTGCCTTTGACATCTTCAATAAGAATCGCGTCGGGGGAGGACCTGCCATCTCCAGCCGGTTCAAGCTCCGGAGAACACCGCCAGCTACCGAGCAGAAGACGGCAGTCACCGAGCCGGTCGAGCCTGTGGGGACTGCCCGCGGCCAGTGAAGCCGGGAGCATTGGCTCTTCCCCGGGGACGATGAGGGCCGAGGTGCCTTGTCCAACCGGACCATAGCTGGTGCGGCGATACGTTCACAATGTGTCGCCGCACCAGCTTTTGGTGTTCTGTGGGTCCTGCACAGCCCCAAACTTCTGCAACGATGTATGTCAGATACGTGCGGAACCACATAAAGGAGCCATGATGGCGGTCACCATGAACGACGTTGCGCGGGCGGCGGGGGTGTCTCTCAAGACTGTTTCCAACGTGCTGAATGACTACGAGTTCATTCGTCCTGCCACCAAGCAGCGCGTCCAGGACGCCATCGCGGAACTGGGCTATGAGGCGAACCTGACAGCGCGCAGCCTGCGGTCAGGGAAAACCAAAATGCTGGGCCTTGTCCTGTCCGATCTCTCGGCACCCTATTATGCGGAGCTTGCTTCCCGGTTGATGAAGGCTGCGTCCCGGCGGGGCTACCGGGTGCTGGTGGAACAGTCGGACGCTGTGGGGGACGTGGAACTGAACGCCCTCCAGGGCCCGTTCCGGCAGATCACCGACGGGCTGCTGTTCACGCCGCTGAAGATCGACGCCGATGCCATCGCCGCCGGCCTGGGCAAGAAGCCGATGGTGTTGCTGGGCGAACACATCCTGGATCCCCGCTTCGACCTGATGACCATGAAAAATGAGGAAGCCGCCGCTGCCCTGACCGCCCACCTGCTGTCGGGCGGCCGCCGTCGGGTTGCCGTGCTCGGTGCCCACCCCGGTGAATCCGCTGGCAGTGCAGGGCTGCGGCTCAACGGCTACCGAAAGGCGCTTGACCAGGCAGGGGTTCCGTTCGATCCCGCGTTGGTTGCCCAGTGCGAGTGGCGCCGGGACGGCGGGGCCGGCGCCGTGGCCGGACTCCTGGACAAGGGTGTGGCGTTTGACGCCGTGTTCGGCCTGAACGATGTCCTGGCCCTGGGCGCCATGCACGAGCTCCTGATCCGCGGCGTCCGGGTTCCCCAGGAGGTGGCCGTGGCAGGCTTCGACGATATCGACGAGGCCCGGTTTGCCTCACCCTCCCTGACCACGGTCTCGCCGGGAATGGAGGAGATCGCAGAGCGCTCGATCGGCCTGCTGGTTGACCGGATCGAGGGGCGCGAAACAGCTGGTGAAGGCGTGCACGTGGAAGCCGAATTCCACCTGCAGGTCCGCCAATCCGCACCTTAGGTTTCGTCCGTCGATCACGGGGTACTTTCCCGGCAGAGTCCAACGAGGGAAAGGCGCCGCATGATTGCACTTCTTGTCATCGATATGCAGAACGCGTTCTTTGAGGCGCCGGAACTGGGCGCGCAGCAGGAGCGGCTGGTCGCTTCATGCAACACGTTGTTGGAGGCTTTCGAGGCGAGCGGCCACAAGGCACTGCTGGTGGGCACGGAGCACGAGCGGGATAAGTCCACCTGGACGCTGAATATGCTCGACGACGACCAGGGCTTTATTTTCCGCGGCAGCAAGCAGGCGGAAGCTGTTCCTGGGCTTGCAATAGACGGACTGCCGCAGCTGAACAAAACGCGGGACAGCGCCTTTGTGGGTACCAATTTGCTGTCGCGGCTGCGCAACTGGGGCGCCGACGAGGTGGTGCTGGCCGGGGTGTCCACGCACAACTGCATCGCCCAGACGGGGGCAGACGCCTTCGCCCACAACATCCGCGTCACCTATGCGAAGGACGCGATCGCCTCCGAGGACAACCAGGACGCCGCTGACATGCTGCGGATCCTTTCCACGAGCTACCGCCAGCCCGTCCAGTCCAGCGAAGAGATCCTCGCCCGATTGAACCGCTGAGTCTCCCCATCTTTAGGGACGGACGCCGGCGTGTCCCGGCAGCCCGCCGTCGTCCCCGTTGGGCAGGGGTGCAAACCTGTCGGGATTCAGCGGCCTTCGAAGGCGACGCGCTTGTGAGAGCCAGGCATTACAAACCTGAAACGTGGCGGAAACGTCCGCAACCTACTGTGGGTCCCACGCTGCCGCACCAGCGGCCCGTTGAAGGGAACCCTATGCATCTGATGCCCCGTGAGCAGGAAAAGCTTCTGATCGTGGTGGCGGCCGACCTCGCCAGGCGGCGGCAGGCGCGCGGGCTCAAGCTGAACTACCCGGAGGCGGTGGCCGTCATCAGCTATGAGCTGATCGAGGGGGCACGGGACGGGCGCAGCGTCGCCGAACTCATGAGTTTCGGGACCACCGTTCTCACCCGCGACGACGTGATGGAAGGCGTTCCCGAGATGATCCATGACGTCCAGATCGAGGCGACGTTTCCGGACGGCACCAAGCTCGTCGCCGTCCACGACCCGATCCGCTAGGGGCACGACATGATTCCCGGAGAGTACATCCTGCGGCCCGAGCAGGTGACGGCCAACGCGGGGCGCGAGGCCATCGACGTCGAGGTGACGAATACCGGCGACCGGCCGGTCCAGGTGGGCTCGCACTTCCACTTCGCCGAAGCAAACCCTGCCCTGGCCTTTGACCGGCAGGCAGCCTACGGCCGCCGGCTGGACATCCCGGCCGGAACAGCGGCCCGGTTTGAACCCGGCGATTCGCGCAGCGTGCGGCTGATCGAACTCGCCGGGACCCGCGTAGTGCACGGGCTCAGCAATGCGGTCAACGGAAAGCTCGACGGCGGCACGCACCTTGGAAACCCGGCCCGGCCGGGTGCCGCAGCGGAAGGGGACCAGCAGTGAGCTTCGAGATGCCACGCCGGCAGTACGCCGACCTGTACGGTCCGACGGCGGGCGACGCCATCCGCCTGGCGGACACTGAGCTGTTCCTCGAGATTGAGAAGGACCTCACCGTGTACGGCGAGGAGGTGGTGTTCGGCGGCGGCAAGGTGATCCGGGACGGCATGGGCCAGAACGGCCAGGCGGTCCGCGATGAAGGCGTTCCGGACACTGTCATCACCAACGCCGTGATCCTGGACTACACCGGAATCTACAAAGCGGACGTGGCGCTCAAAGACGGCCACATCTTCAAGATCGGCAAGGCCGGCAACCCCCAGATCACGGACGGCGTGGATATCGTGATCGGTGCCAGTACGGAGATCATCGCCGGGGAACGCAAGATCCTCACCGCCGGGGGAGTGGACACCCACATCCACTTCATCTCCCCGGACCAGGTTGCCACCGCACTCACCAGCGGCGTGACCACCATGATCGGCGGGGGTACGGGCCCGGCCGAAGGAACCAAGGCCACCACCGTTACCCCCGGGAAGTGGCACATCCAGCGGATGCTGCAGGCGGCCGAAGGCTTCCCCATGAACATCGGCTTGCTCGGCAAGGGCCACGCATCCGCCGTCGAACCCCTCGCCGAACAGATCCGCGCCGGCGCCATCGGGCTGAAAGTCCACGAGGACTGGGGCTCCACGCATTCGTCCATCGATACCTCCCTGAAGGTGGCGGACGAGTACGACGTCCAGGTGGCCATCCACACGGACACCCTCAACGAGTGCGGCTTCGTGGAGGACACCATCCGGGCCATCGGCGGCCGCGTCATCCACACCTTCCACACCGAAGGTGCCGGCGGCGGCCACGCACCGGACATCATCAAGATCGCCGGCATGCCCAACGTCCTGCCCGCGTCCACCAACCCCACGCTGCCCTACACGCGCAACACCATCGAAGAGCATTTGGACATGCTGATGGTCTGCCACCACCTCAATCCGGACATTCCCGAGGACGTTGCCTTCGCCGATTCGCGCATCAGGGCCGAGACCATCGCGGCCGAGGACGTCCTGCAGGACCTGGGCATCTTCTCCATCACTTCCTCCGATTCCCAGGCCATGGGACGCGTGGGTGAGGTGGTCACCCGCACCTGGCAGGTGGCGGACAAGATGAAGAAGCAGCGCGGTGTGCTGGAAGACCCCGACGGTACGGCTGACAACGCTGCCGGCGCTCGCGGCTCCACGGGCAGCGACAACTTCCGGCTCAAGCGCTACGTGGCCAAGTACACCATCAATCCGGCAATCGCCCAGGGCATCGCAGACGCGGTGGGCTCCGTTGAGGAGGGCAAGTTTGCGGACCTGGTCCTCTGGGACCCGGCATTCTTCGGCGTTAAACCGGAGCTGGTGATCAAGGGCGGGCAGATCGCGTATGCCCTGATGGGCGACGCCAATGCGTCCATCCCCACTCCGCAGCCGCGGACCATGCGGCCCATGTTCGGGGCTTACGGGAAGGCGGTGCAGCAATGCTCCATTACGTTCCTTTCACAGGCGGCCATCGACGCCGGGGTGCCGGAGGAGCTGGGGCTGGAGAAGGTCATCCGTCCCGTGTCCGGAATCCGCACCCTCACCAAGGCGGACCTGAAGTACAACGACGCGACGCCGGACATCCAGGTGGACCCGGAGACCTACCAGGTAAGGGTCGACGGCGAGGATGTCACCTGTGAACCCGCCGACGTCCTGCCCATGGCCCAGCGCTACTTCCTCTTCTAGCCCTTCGGAGAACGACGTGATTATCGACAAAGTCCTCGGCAATCTGCACGAGCTGCCCGAAACGGACCTCGCAGCCTACGCCGGCCTGCACCGGGAGAAGGTGGTGCTGCCCAGCGCCCAGCTGGTTAAGCGCATCCAGCGCGCCACCACGGAGCACGGCAAGGAAATCGGCATCCGCCTTCCCACCGGCACCGGCGACCTCCGCGACGGCGACATCCTGCTTATTGAAGACTCAAACATGATCGTGGTGTCCGTGCTGCCCACCGACGTCCTGGTCATCGCCCCCCGGTCCATCCACGAGATGGGCGTCGCTGCCCACTCGCTCGGCAACCGGCACCTGCAGGCACAGTTCTTTGACTCGGCTTCGGAATACGGGGCCGAGGTCATGGTGTGCGCCTACGACCACACCGTCGAGGACTACCTCAAACACACCGGAGTGCCCTACTCCCGGCAGGAACGCGTCATGCCCGTACCTTTCCGCCATGCCGAGCACTCGCACTAGGTCTCCCCGCGTTTCCCCGGCTCGGGACGCCGCGAGGGATATGGGGCCGTGCCCGTCCCCAGGCGCTCCCAACCCTCGCAAGCTCGGGTCGGGGCCCTCGCGCCAGTGGGCCCCCCGCGGTGCCCGCCACGCCGCGGCCCCATATCCCTCGCGTCGCTTGCGTTCCTCACCCTGGGTGCGGCTTCCGTGAGCGGCTATCAGCTGGCGCTCGCTCAGCTCACTGACTCTGCGCTTCCTACCGGGGCTTTTGCTCACTCTTTTGGGTTTGAGACTTATCTCGAGCGGGGGCTCGTTTTGGATGAGGCTGGTTTTGGGGTGTGGTTGTCGGCTTTTGTTTCGCAGCAGCTGACGTATTCGGATGGGCTTGCCATCCGGTTTCTCTATGAGGGGTGGGAGGTGCCGGAACTTGATGCCCTTTTGTCGGCGTCTCTGTTGCCGCGGCAGGTCCGGGAGGCCAGCACCAAAATGGGGCTCCGGTTGCTGGAGATCGGCGGGGACGTGTTTCCCTCTCCTGCGCTGGAACTGTACAGGGACCTGGTGACCACCGGCAGGGCCGCCGGACACCAGCCACTGGCGTTCGCCGTCGTCGCACGTTCACTGGGAGTGCCGCAGCAGGAGGCGCTCGCCGCCTACCTTTTCGCCACCGCCACGTCACTGACGCAAAACGCCGTCCGCGCCATCCCGCTTGGCCAGAACGCCGGGCAGCGGGTGCTGCGGAAGGCGCACGACGACGTCGCTGCCGCCGTCGAGCGGGTGGCACACCTGGCGCCGGACGACTTCGGGGCCGTCACCCCAGGACTGGAAATTTCACAAATGCGGCACGAACGCCAGCGTGCCCGGATGTTCATGAGCTGACTGTGCTTGTGGACGCGAAGGAGGACACCATGACTGAACCCATCAAGATCGGCATCGGCGGGCCCGTGGGCGCCGGCAAAACCCAGCTCGTGGAACGGCTCACCCGGCACATGAGCGGCGAAATCTCCATGGCCGCCATCACCAACGACATCTACACCATTGAGGACGCCAAAATCCTCGCCGCCAACGGCATCCTGCCCACAGACCGGATCATCGGCGTCGAAACCGGCGGCTGTCCGCACACCGCCATCCGCGAAGACACCTCGATGAACACCGCGGCCATCGAGGAACTCAAGGCCCGGCACCCCGACCTGCAGGTGATCTTCGTCGAATCCGGCGGCGACAACCTCTCCGCCACCTTCAGCCCCGAACTCGTCGACTTCTCCATCTACATCATCGACGTGGCCCAAGGCGAGAAAATCCCCCGCAAAGCCGGCCAGGGCATGATCAAGTCCGACCTCTTCATCATCAACAAAACCGACCTCGCCCCCCACGTCGGCGCGGATCTGTCCGTCATGGAACGGGATTCCCGCGAGTTCCGTGGCAACAAACCGTTCTGCTTCACCAACCTCAAAACCGACGAAGGGCTCGGCAAGGTCATCGACTGGATCCGGCGCGACGTCCTGATGCTCGATTTGGCCCAGTGAACACGACGGCGGCGCCGGTGGGTCCGGCGGCTTCACCGGGTATAAAGGGCCGTGCCCGTCCCCTGGCGCTCCCAATCCTCGCAAGCTCGGATCGGGGCCCTCGCGCCCGTGGGCCCCTCACGAGTGCCGCCACGCCGCGGCCCCTTTCATCCGCGACCGCTGATCGCCCAGTTCGAGGGCGATTGGAGCTGGGCATCACAGTGCGCGGCGATAGGTCCATCGCTTCCAGCCAGTTCCACGAGGGCGCTCTTCGTGTTCTGCGGCCCCATTATCTGGATGATTCCGGGCAGGTTTGCTATGTCGTGGTGAATCCTGGCGGGGCTTATCTTGGGGCTGATCTTTTCCTCGCTGATGTGGAGGTCGGGGACGGTGCTGATCTGTTGTTGACGACGCAATCCGCAACCAAGGTTTATCGGACTCCCGGGTCTTTTGCTGAGCAGCGGATGGCTGTCCGGCTGGGGGAGGGGGCAAGGTTGGAGCTGATGCCGGACCAGCTCATCGCCTACCGCGAGGCCAGCTACCGGCAACGGACCTGCGTGACTCTCCGTCCGTCGTCGTCGCTGGTGATCGCGGAAGTGGTGACGCCGGGCTGGTCGCCGGACGGGGCCGGCTTCCGGTACGAGGAAATCCGGCTGCGGAACGAGATCCGGATCGAAACGGACGACGGCGCTGGCCTGCTGGTGCTGGACAACCTGCTGATCCGGCCGCCCGCGGGAGACGTGGCAGGCCTGGGATTCATGGAGGGCTACAGCCACCTGGGATCGCTGCTGGTGGTGGACGCCCGCGTGGACCAGACGCTCGCCGACGAACTGAACGAGCTCACAGGCAAACACGACGCCCTGGCTGGGATCTCACTCACCCGCCCTGTCTCGGGGACCACGGGCGTGGTGCTGCGTGCCCTGTCCAACAGCACCGGGGAACTGAACCGCCTGCTTGCTGGCTGCACCAACCTCCTGCGGGAACGCTGGCACGGGCAGGGACCGCTCAACCTGAGGAAACACTGATGACGGCGCTGGCAACCATCGCCGCGCTGTACCGGGAGCGGGAAACGCTGCCGCTGCGGACCCGGATACTGTTCACCTTCGGTGCCGTGGCCGCCCTGCACGCGGCCGCCGTCGTACTCCTGCTCTCCGGAAACGCCGGCGCGGCAGGGACGCAGGCACTCACCTGGGGCCTGGTCCTGACCGCCTACCTGGCCGGCGTCAAGCACAGCTACGACTGGGACCACCTCGCGGCCATCGACAACTCGACACGGAAGTTCGTGGCCCAGCGGCAGGAGCCTGTCAGCGTCGGGTTTGCCTTCAGCCTGGGGCACAGCTCGGTGGTGGCCCTGGCGGGCGTGCTGGTCATCGCGGGGGCGGCAGTGGTGGGTGAATTCATGGCGGACGGGTCCACCGGAAACCTGGTCCTCGGGCTGGTGGGCAGCGGAGTGTCCGGCCTGTTCCTGCTGGTGATGGGCCTGTTCAACGGCTCCTCGTCTGCCCGGTCCGCGGAGGCCTACCGCCGGGCACGCACGGGTGCCGCCGTCGATCTCCGCGACCTGGAACCGCGGGGACTGGTGGCGCGGCTCCTTGCCAAGCCGCTGTCCCGGGTGCGGCGGCCGCGGAACATCTACGTGATAGGTTTCCTGTTCGGGCTCGGCTTCGACACCGCCACCACTATCGGGCTGCTGATGATGACGACGGCGGCATCGCTGGCCGGGGTGCCGGCGTTCACCCTGCTTGCCCTGCCGCTGGCGTTCGCTGCGGCCATGACGCTCTGCGATTCCCTCAACGGTATGGCCATGATGCGCATGTACCGCTCGGCTCTGGACGACCCCCAGCGGAAGCTGGGCTTCAATGCCCTGGTCACGGGCATCTCTGCTTTCTCGGCGCTGTTCATCGCCGTGATCACGCTCGGCGGCTTCCTTGAATCGGCCTTCTCCCTGGAACACCCGGTTACCGGCTGGCTGGGGTCAATCGACCTGGGTGAAGCCGGGCTCCTGCTGGTGGCGCTGCTGCTGGCGGTGTGGGGCGTCGCCGCGCTCAAGGGACGAACGGCCGCCAAAAGTAGGACGAAATGCTGACAGGAGTGTTGGTTTGGAGCGCACCGAGGGCGCGATACCCGCGAAAACGGTGATTATTACGCGAGGAGTTGCTTCTATTGCAACAGCCCTGAGGCGGTCTAACCACGCGGAAATTGGAGGCTTAGATCACATCCTGGCTGCCAGGGAGGCCGATCTGCCGTTGCCTTTCTGGCAGAATACTTACCAACCTCCCCTAGGGGAGTCCGGTGTGACCGCCGGTACTCCTGCCGATCCGTCATCCGGTACATAGACAGGACGAAGATGTTCGAACAGTCCAAAGAACAGCGCTCCGTGCGCCCAAAAACTGCCCGCAGGCTGAGGGCGGAAGACTGCATCGTCGTTGATAAGGGCGAGCTGCGGAAGGCACAGGTAGGTGCCGGCGTCGGTAACTTCATCGAGTGGTATGACATCGGCGTCTACGGCTATCTCGCAGTAACCATGACCTCCGTCTTCACGGAGGGTATGGACGAGCGCATGGGGCTGCTTGTCACGCTGCTGGGTTTCGCGGTCTCGTTCATCGTCCGTCCCCTCGGCGGAATGATCCTCGGCCCGCTCGGCGACAGGATCGGCCGCCGCAAGGTGCTCTTTGCCACGATGGCCATCATGGCCGTCGCCACCACCGGAATCGGGCTGCTGCCCACTGCAGGCGAGGTGGGCCTGTGGGTCATCATTCCCCTCTACCTGCTGAAGATGCTCCAAGGGTTCTCCACCGGCGGCGAGTACTCCGGTGCCGCCACGTACATCGCCGAGTTCTCCCCGGACAAGGACCGGGGCATCATGACCTCGCTGTTGAACTCGGGATCGATGCTGGGCTTCGCGGCGGGCGCAAGCATGGTGGCGGTCACCACGGCCGTCACCACGTCCGTCTGGGGCAGTTCCGCCATGCTGGACGGCGGCTGGAGGATCCCGTTCCTGATCGCCCTGCCCCTGGGCATCGTGGCGATCGCCCTCCGTAGCCGCCTGCCCGAATCGCCGAGCTTCGAAGTGGCCCACGTGAAAGCCGGTACCCAGGACGTCGACCCCATTTTCGTCCGGCACAACCTGCCAAACATCATCAAGCACTACTGGCCTCAAATCCTTATCGGCTGTGCCCTGATTGCCGCCGACGGCAGCTCCGGCTACATGCTCACGAGCTACATGCCCACCTACCTGGAAACCCAGGTCGGATCGGATGCCGTGCACACCGCCATCGCCGCGGTGGTCGTGCTGGTCCTCCTGGCCGCCATGATTCCGCTTGTGGCGCGTTTGTCCGACCGCATCGGCCGGCGCCCCATCTATGCCATGGCGACCATCGGCAACCTCGTTCTGCTGGTCCCGGCCTTCGCGCTGATGCAACTGGGGACGCTGTGGTCGATCTACCTGGCCATGTTCCTGGTGGCGCTGCCGTGCGCCTTTTTCCTGGCGCTGACCGCCGCGGTCATGTCCGAGCTGTTTCCCACCGCCTCGAGGTTCGGCTCAGTGGGCGTCACCCACAACCTCTCCATCTCCATCTTCGGCGGCACCACGCCCCTGGTCAGCCAGATCCTGGTTGAGACTACGGGCAACCTGTACGCCCCGGCGTTCTATGTGATGTTCTTTTCCGCGGTGGCGCTGGTTGCCCTGCTGAAGATGCGCGAGACGGCAGCACGCCCCCTCCTGGGCTCGGTGCCCGTGGTTACCAGCCATAAAGAGGCGGAAAAGCTGGCGGCGGACCAGGACAGCGATGAGCGGATCGACACCTCCACCATGATGCTGACCCCCGTTCCGGCACTGTCAGAGCCGGCCGCCGTTCGCTAGCGCATCAGGCGGCGATCCTGCCCTTGCTCCTGCGGTGCGGCCGGTGCTTTGCCCGAGTTGCGGCCGGCGTGCGGGCATCAATCAGAACCTGCTCGCCGTCCGCCACGGTGGCGTCCGCTTCAAGGTGGACACCGTGCTCGATAAGCACGCTGGATCCGATGCGTGAGTGGCTGCCAATGTGCACGCGGTTTCCGATGACCGTGCCGCGTCCGATGCGCACGCCATCGCCGATCACCGTGCGGTCACCGATGGTCGCGTCACGGTCAATCCAGCTGCCGTGCCCGATCCGGCACCCGTGTCCGATCCGTGCGCCGTTTTCGACATAGGTCATGGAGCCGATGCGGGTGCTGTCGCCAACCGTGGCGCCTGGAGCCACCAGGCCGCCACCGTTGGCGCGCCGGACGTAGCGGGTGACTTTGCCGGCGTCGTCCTCAACTGATTCAAACTTCGCGTTCATGAAATCCCTCAGTACCGTGCGGTAACTTACCGTACAGTCAGTTAACGGTCCGGAACCCAAACAGATTCCCGCGGGACCCGTAAGCGCGCCGGCGCCGGCGCTAATTGCCTGCCGCGTCCGCCTCTGCTTCCGTCAGCAGCAGCGCCGTGCCCTGGAATGCCGGCACTTCCAGGAAGAAGCTGCCCAGATCGTCCACCTGGCCGATGGCCTCGCCGCTGAACAGGTCCTGCACCGTGGAGCCGGGCACCAGGTGGCTTGACTGGATGCTGCCGGCCACGTCCTGGTCAGAGAAGTTGAGCACTGTGACCTCAAGCGCGCCGCTTCCCAGCCTGATGACCTGGACCAGCAGGCCGCGGTGGGACACATCGGGGACGTCGACAAGTGTGCCCGTGGCGATGCCGTGCTCCTCCCGGACAGCCAGGACACGCTGGAGCCGCCGGGCGAACGAGTTGGAGTCCTGCAGCTGCTCCGGCAGCGCGCCGTACAGGCTGCGTGCCCGCGGCATGCCCGACGACGAAGACTTCGCGTCCGGGCTGGTGCCCATGATGTCGTGGGCGCCCCGGTTGATCCAGCGGGTATCTCCCTGCGCGGTCAGCTCGGCAACGCTCTCGCGGTCAAGGGCGGTGATCCCGGCAATGTCCCAGCCGGACAGCGCAAAGACGCCGGGCTGCAGGGCGTTGTACATCGCCAGCAGGATGTGGGCGTCCCGGACCTTTGCCTCCTGCTCCGGCGTGATCGCCTCCGGATCCCGGATCCCCAGCGCGGCCATAATGAAGCTCACCGTGGTGCAGGCGATGCCGTTGGTGGTGAACACCGCGTTGTACGGGCCGTTCTCCCCGGTCAGGCGCTCGCGCATGGTCTGCTGGACTTTCTCGGCCAGCTCGGCGCCCGTGAGCTCCTCGCCGGCAAGCTCGAACATCTCGTCCCGGTGGCCCGAGGCGAAATGCATCAGCTCATAGGTGAGTTCGTCATGGTTCTGCAGCGCGTGGACCAGCGACGCCTGGTCCACGCCGATCTCCATGGACAGCCGGAGCGTCAGCCGCAGCAGCTCGGTATCTGCCGTCACCAGCGCGTAGTGGTAGGCGGGCCTGGTGATGAAGTCGTAGGACAGGTCAGGGCCGGCTTCGGATGTCGCCTTGATGTCGTCGATGGTCAGGTTCAGCTCCTGGAAGGAGAACCCGCCCACCTTGCGGATCATGGAGCCAATGAGCTGGTTGGCGGCCTCGGACAGCGGGTGTCCCTCGGACCAGCCGGGCTGTTCCTCCGCGCTCTTTTCAACGCCCAGGAACCCGTTGGCATCCAACCGCAGCGCGCCGGTGCCCAAGTCAAGGAGCGAGTGCAGGGCATCACCGACTACCAGGCGCATTCCGGCGAAGGTGGGGTCCAGCCAGTTGATGGACGGCTGGCCGGCCTTGAAGTAGTGCAGGTAGACCCAGCGGCGGGTCTTGCCCGTGGTGTCCACTACCGGCCGGGTGGCGCTCCAGTTGGTTTCCTTGACCCCGGGCTCGTAGAAGATCACCCGCTGCAGCCGGCCGATGATGTACCCGGCCTTCTGCAGTGCCTGCTCGGATTCCGGGCTGAGGTTGACCGAGTCCTGCCCGTCAGGGACGTCCGGCAGCAGGTGCCAGTCCTCCTCGGGGATGTCCACCATGTGGTAGATCCCGGGGTAGTCCCGGAAGTTCATTTCGGCGAGGCGGAAGTCCGCGCCCTTGCCGGTGTGGCCCGGCACGATGTCGTCAATGATCGTGCCGCCGTGGTCCGAGGCCACCTCGCACATCCGGCGGAATTCCTCCTCCGTCCCAAAGACGGGGTCGATGGCCATGCTGATGCGGTCGAAGTGGCCGTCCACGCTGGGCGTCTGGGTCCAGCCGCTGATGCCGCCGGCCAGCTTGACCGGCCCGGTGTGGATGGCCCGGATGCCGATCTCGCTGAAGGCGTCCCACATGCTCTTGTCGCCGAGGGCGCTGAGGAAGGATTCGCTGGGCCGTGTAATAAAGGACAGCGGATAGGCGGTGAACCACACCGGCGCACGCTCGACGGCGGCGCGCGGGTTCGGGTGCGCATAGGAGTTCTGCCACATGCTGGCCTGCCCGGAGAGCTGCCGGGCCAGGGTGTTCGCGTCGCCGAGCATGGCCTGGTTCCGCAGCCACTCCACGTAGGCGGCGTTGCGGCCGTCGAACTCGAAGGACGGCCGGGTGGCCAGGTACTGCCTCCGGCGGGCAATCGGCCTAAGCGCCTTGGGCCGGGCAGGGTAGAACTGTTCGTCGTAGGTGATTTCCGGCTCTACTGCCGGTTCGGCCTCGGCCGGAACTGCCTGTTCATCCTCGCCGGCAATGGTGTCCGATTCAAGAAAACCGTCGCTGGCACTGACTTCCCGCATAGATTCCTCCTACAGGTTGTTCCCGTGGTCCCTGGGCATCATTCCAGGTCACCCTGCTCCTGCCAACGTACCCCAGTGGACGTGGAGTATTCGCGCGTATGGAGCCGCCGGCGCCAAAAAAGACGCCGGTACACCAGGCCTGCGCGAGCTAGGAGACGAGGTTTGCGGCCGCCGTGTCCATGTGCTCAAGGATGGTGGTTGAGCTCGCCCGCCGGCTCGCCAAAGAGTGGATCGGCTACACCTTCGACCCGCCATCGGTATCCGCCGGCAAGGTCAGGGTCGCCGAGGGTTACGAGGTTTGGATCAGTCCCCGGGAACTGGGCGGGAAGCTGTGCTACAGGATGGCCAACATCCGCTTGCCCGTGCCCCTGCCACGTCCGTAGCCAGCACGCATTGGGGGTGTGCTTGCCGCGGGCGCCTTCCTAGACTGGGGTGATGATCACAGTCACCGGAAGCGTGGAAACCAACCTGTCTGCCGAGAAGGCTTTTGCCTTCATGAAGGAGTTCGAAAACACCAGCAAGTGGGACCCCAATACTCCTGTGATGGACAAGCTGACGCCGGGACCGGTGGCTGTGGGCCACCGCTACCACGCGGAGTCCGAGTTCCGCGGGAAGCGGCAGAACCTGGAATACGAGGTCATCGAGCTGACGGACAACCACATCAAGCTCCGCGGCGAGAACAAGAGCGTCACAGCCTTCGACTCCGTTGACGTGAGCCCGTCCGGTTCCGGCTCGATTGTCAAGTACACGGCCGAGTTCAGCATCAAGGGCCCGGCCAAGATCATCCAGCCGCTGCTCAAGCCTGCCTTCATGCAGCTCCGCGATCCGGCACTGAACGGGATCCGGGACACCCTCAACGCCCAGGCTGCCGGCTGACCTGGTTTGCGGCGAAGAACTGCCGGATCTCCTGGCGCGGATCCCGTGCGTGGCACGCGCCAAGTCGCCCGCCATGGCCGGGCTGCGCCACGTGAAGAGATAGGCGAGATTCCGCCCCGTTGACCTCTGCCGCGCCGAGTCCTCCCGGGCGATGCGGGCCGAGTCCTCCGGGGTGCGGAACCGTTCGGCGGTGCCGCTCTGCAGGATGGCACGGCGGAAGAGGCCTTCCGACGCCGGCATGCCCAGCAGGGTGCCGATGGCCGCCGCCCCCGCCGACTCCCCGAAGAGGGTGACGCTCACACCAGCACCGGACGGCCCGGCCCCGCGGTGCCGGGAGTCCAGATGTTGAGGTTGAGGCAGCCGTCTTCGCTCCAGCTGCGCGGCCGGGTGCCCGGGGGACGGAACCGCTCTGGTGTCTTCGCGTAGGGAATGCCAAGGAAGCGGTGGATTGCCGTGCCGTTTACCGCCAGGGTGGTGCCGCCTGCTGTGCTGCTGCGGCCGGTGGCGAGTTCATGATTGACACGTTACGGCGTGCGCCCGGGTAGGGTGGAACGTACCGTCTGGCAGTGGGCGGCCATGATGCTGTGGCCTAACTGTGTCCGGAAGGGAGCCTTGCAATGAACAGCGACGTTTATGACTGCACCGTTTTCGCCGATGTTGCAGTGCGCCTGCAGGACCAGATGCTGGGAAACCAGCCTGTACCCCAAATGCTCGATAGCCTGGCAGGGTATGCGGCACAGAGGCTTGGCGCGCCGGGCGTCGAACTTGCGTGCAACATCACCCTGGCCCGCCCCAAGAAGCCGGTGGCGAGGGCAGCCAGCAGTTCCCTGGCCCGGCTAATGAACCAGCTGGAAGGCGCTTACGCCGACAGCCCCGGTGCCACGGCGGCGCGGCTTTCCCAAACGGTGCTGGTTCCGGACCTGCGGCAGGAGGACCGCTGGCCGGAATATGTCCTCGCCGGCCGCAGGCAGGGCGTCCTCTCTGTCGTCAGCATCCCGCTGCTCCTGGACGGTGACGACCATGGACTCCTCACCCTCTACTCCTCGCAGCCCGAGGAGCCGGGCTCTGGCAGCGCGGCATCTGCTGAGGCCTTTGTTGCGCAGGCCTCGAAGGGGCTGAGGCTTGCCTTGCGGATGGCAAGGCTCCAGGACACCAAGGACGGCCTGAGCGCGGCGATGCAGACACGGACGGTCATCGACCTCGCCACCGGAGCCATCATGGCGCAAAACCGCTGCGGCCAGGCGGCCGCGTTCAAGGTGCTGCGGGAGGCGTCAAACACCCGGAACATCAAGCTGAGGGAGATTGCCTCCGGCGTGATCTCGTCCGTGGCCGGAGGTACGGACACCTTCACCTATTTCGATGAATAGGGATCCTGCGGCTTGGCATCCAACTGTTCCAGCGGCGAGTCGCTGAACGGCGCCCGCACCTCAAGGCCCGCACCGGCGCATTGCTCGTTCACAGCCTGGGACAGTGCGTCCCGTTCCTTCTCCGGGAGCGCCGCTGCGCCTGCAGCGTAGTCCCGGATCGTCTGTTCCGAGGCCTCGCCGCCCAGGGCCACGTAATCCAGCCACAGTTCGCCCAGGTCCAGGCTGTGCCTCTTGATCACAGCGCCGGTCATGGCCTGCTGGTCCAGCTCATCCATCGTCCCTCCTGCACTTGCGATGGTTTTCCTGACAGGACTTCGTAGCGTGACGGGTTGGGGATGGCTGCAGGTTTGTGAATTTTTCTAACGCTTCATCCTGCCCCGGGAGTCGGGGCCGCCGCCGTCGTGATGGAGAATCTGTCCATGACCAATGACGCTCCACGCCCCGTCTACTTCCTCTCGGACAGCACGGGCATCACCGCGGAAACGCTCGGGAACACCCTGCTGACGCAGTTCCCGGGCAGCAACTTCGACCGCATCACCGTCCCCTTCATCACCACGGCCGAGCAGGCGAAGGCCGTGGTGACGACCATCGACAGCGTTGCCGACGCAGGCCTGCGGCCGCTCGTCTTCTCGACGGCGGTCAGCAGCGAGATCCGCTCCATCCTGGAGACGTGCAAAGCCGCGGTGGTGGACCTGATCGGAGCCCACGTCCCGCAACTGGAGGCTGCCCTCGGCACCCCGGCGAGCGGGGAACCCGGGCGCGCGCACGGACTGGGCAATGCAGCCCGCTACCAGTCGCGGATGGCCGCCGTCGAATACGCCATGGAACACGACGACGGGCAGAGCCTCCGTGCCCTCGAAAAGGCCCAGGTGATCCTGGTTGCCCCCTCCCGCTGTGGCAAGACCCCCACCACTATGTACCTGGCCCTGCAGCACGGTATCTTCGCCGCGAACTTTCCGCTGGTGGACGAGGACTTTGAACGGGAAGGCCTGCCCAAGCCGCTAAGGCCGTTTGTGTCGAAGTGTTTCGGCCTGTCTTCCAACCCGTTGCGCCTGAGCCAGATCCGCACCGAGCGGCGCAGTGGCTCGCCCTATGCTTCGCTGCGGCAGTGCGGCTATGAACTGCGCAGCGCCGAGCAACTCTACATGGCCCATAGGATTCCGTTCCTGAATTCGGCCACAGTATCGGTGGAGGAGATGGCGGCAACCATCCTGCAACGGATGAACCTCAAGCACTAGGAAGGGCCTTGTCTCCCGCCATGTGGTGCAAATCATATGGAAAGAGCCGCCAAGACCTGTCACGGTGGACAGGATTTGCGCCCATAAGGCAGCAAAAGCCACACGGCGACGGGTACACCACTGCCATTAACTGCGAAGGAGCAGCGACATGACACAAGACATCCTCTGGTTCTCAGAGCTCGGACTGAAGGACCTCGACCGGGTGGGCGGAAAGAACGCCTCCCTCGGGGAACTGGTCCAGAACCTGAGTTCAGCCGGGGTCCAGGTCCCGGACGGGTTTGCCACCACCGCGGATGCCTACCGCACCTTCCTTGCGGACTCCGGCCTGGACCAGACGATCGCCGACCGGCTGGTTGGGCTGGACACCGACGATGTCACCGCCCTGGCCGCGGCCGGCCACGACATCCGGGAGCTGATCCGCCAGACGCCCTTCCTCCCCGGTTTCGAAGCGCAGGTCCGGGACTTCTACCAGCAACTGGTGGACAAGCACGGCGGCTCCGACGACCTGTCCTGGGCCGTCCGTTCCAGCGCCACCGCCGAAGACCTTCCGGACGCGTCCTTTGCCGGCCAGCAGGAAACCTTCCTGAACGTCCGCGGCATCGAGAACATCCTGGTGGCCATCAAGGACGTGTTCGCCTCGCTCTACAACGACAGGGCCATTGCCTACCGCGTCCACCACAAGTTCGAGCACGCCGATGTGGCACTCTCGGCCGGCATCCAGCGCATGGTTCGCTCCGACGTCGGGGCCTCCGGCGTCATGTTCACCATGGACACGGAATCCGGCTTCCGCGACGCCGTCTTCGTCACGTCCTCCTACGGCCTCGGTGAGGCTGTGGTCCAGGGCGCCGTCAACCCCGACGAGTTCTACGTCTTCAAGCCCGCGCTGGAAGCCGGGCGGCCCGCGATCCTGAAGCGGGGCCTGGGCGAAAAGGCCCTCCAGATGACCTACACCACCAGCCGCGAGGTGGGCCGCACGGTGGACTTCGTGCCGGTCGAGGAATCCCTGCGGAACCGGTTCAGCCTTAATGACGACGACGTGGAGCAGCTCGCCCGTTATGCCGTCGCCATCGAGAAGCACTACGGCCGCCCCATGGACATCGAATGGGGCAAGGACGGCGTGGACGGCGGCCTGTACATCCTGCAGGCCCGGCCGGAGACCGTGCAGTCCCGCCGCGCCGCCGGCAGCCTCAGCCGCTTCCGCCTCAACGGGACCAGCCGCGTGCTGGCCGAGGGGCGCGCCATCGGCCAGCGCATCGGCGCCGGCAACGTCCGCATCCTCACCGGCATTGAGCAGATGGCCGGGTTCAAGACCGGCGACGTGCTGGTGGCGGACATGACCGATCCCGACTGGGAACCGATCATGAAGCGTGCCGCAGCGATCGTGACCAACCGCGGCGGACGCACGTGCCACGCGGCCATCATCGCCCGCGAACTGGGCATCCCTGCGGTGGTGGGCACCGGGAACGCCACGGAAATCCTCGCCGACGTCCCGGCCGTCACCGTGTCCTGTGCGGACGGCGAAACCGGCGTGATCTACGAGGGGATCCTCGACTTCACCGCCGAGGAAACCGAGATTGCGGAACTGCCGGAGGCCCCGGTCAAAGTCATGATGAACGTGGGCACGCCGGAGCAGGCGTTCACGTTCGCGCAGCTGCCCAACCAGGGTGTGGGCCTTGCTCGGCTGGAGTTCATCATCAACCGCCAGATCGGCGTCCACCCCAAGGCGCTGCTGAACCTGGACGAGCAGCCGGCGGACATCAAGGCCGAAATCAGCGAGCGGATCGCCGCGTACGGCAGCCCGCGCGACTACTACATCAAGCGCCTGGCCGAGGGCGTGTCCATCATCGCCGCGGCCTTCGCCCCGGAGCCGGTCATCGTGCGCATGTCCGACTTCAAGTCCAACGAGTACGCCAACCTCATCGGCGGCCCGGCCTACGAGCCGCACGAAGAGAACCCGATGATCGGTTTCCGTGGCGCCTCGCGGTACCTGGACCCGTCATTCCGCGACTGCTTCGACCTGGAGTGCGAGGCCCTGGCCTACGTCCGCAATGAGATGGGGCTGACCAACGTCAAGCTCATGATCCCGTTCGTGCGGACCCTGGACGAGGCCAGCGGCGTCATCGAGTTGCTCGCTGAAAACGGGCTCAAGCGCGGCGAGAACGGCCTGGAAGTGATCATGATGTGCGAGCTGCCGTCCAACGCCCTGCTCGCCGACCAGTTCCTGGACTACTTCGACGGGTTCTCCATCGGATCCAATGACATGACCCAGCTGACCCTGGGCCTGGACCGAGACTCCGGGATCGTGTCCGGCGGCTTCGATGAGCGGGACCCCGCGGTCAAGAAGCTCCTCAGCATGGCCATCAGCGCCTGCAACGCCCGCGGCAAGTACGTGGGCATCTGCGGCCAAGGACCCAGCGATCACGCGGATTTTGCCGAGTGGCTGGTGGGGGAGGGCATCAGCTCTGTCTCCCTGAACCCGGACACCGTGGTGGACACCTGGCTCCGGCTGACAGGAACGACGGCGGCCGAGCTCACCGCAGTGGGCTGACCCGAACCTAAAGGAAGAGTGATCCGCACGCCGGCGGGCTGACCGGGACCGCAAGGTCCTGGCCAGCCCGTTGCTGTCGGCGGCTGGCAGGACCACGGCCGGCCCCGATGGTTGAACCCAAACCTGGCCGGCCTCCGACCCCTTTTACCCCTCGCACTCCTTGCAGTACTTCTTGCCGTCCTTTTCCCGTGCCAGCTGGCTGCGGTGGTGGACAAGGAAGCAGGACATGCAGGTGAATTCGTCCTGCTGCACAGGGACCACCTGGATCAGCAGCTCCTCGTTGGACAGGTCGGCGCCCGGGAGCTCAAAGCTGTCCGCGAGGTCCGACTCGTCAACGTCGGGGGCAGCCTCCCGCCGTCCCGGCTTCTCAGTCTTCAGCTCCTCCAGGGCGACGTTCGGTTCTTCTTCCGGAGTCACCCGCGGAGCGTCGTAGTCAACTGCCATTGATGCGTTCTCCTGTACGGCTTCTATTGCCCGATTGTTCTGAACAGAGCGGAAACCCTGGCCGGCCCGCAGTTATTCCCGGCCGGGAACTTCCCGGTACGCCATTATGCGGGCAATGCGCACTTCCCGCCACAGGCTCAAGGAGGGACGGGGAACTTCTTTCGGCGTTTATTAAGCCCATCCGGCCAATCGCGAGCATTCGGCCCAGAGCCGGTGCCTGGCTTCCGGGTCCGCGCCCATCCCCGGGGTGGGCAGTTCTTTCCGCTGTGCCCAGAGCTTGCCGGACACTGCGGCTGTCTCCGTTGCCGTCGCCAGCCATAGGGGCGTGTCCGCAGCCTGCTCCGCCGTTTTCCCGAACCTGTTGGTGATCCACCGGAACGGCCCGCCCACGTCCTGCAGCAGCCCGGTGTTCCTGACCAGTCCGGGGTGCACCGCGTTGGCCACGACGCCCGTGCCGCGCAGGCGCTCCGCGAGCTCCTGGGTGAGGAGGACACGGGCCAGCATGCTGGGCGGCGTGGAGCGCAGGTAGCTGTATCTGCCTTCGGCGGTCTGTAGGTCATCAAAGGTGAGCTGCGTATTGCCGTACCTGGAGGCGACGTTCACGATCCGCGCCGATCCTGCCGAGGCTGCGGCCTTTTTCAGGGGTTCCAGCAGGAGGTTGCTGAACAGGAAGTAGGACATGACGTTGGTGGCAAACGTCAGCTCCAGCCCCTCCGCGGTCACATGCCGTTCCTTCCGGAAGACCCCCGCCGCGTTCACCAGCACATCGAGCTGCCCGTAGCGGGCTCGGACCTGGTCCGCCGCCGCCTGGACCGACGATTGCAGGGACACGTCACAGGCAAGGGGCTCCAGCCTGGCCGCCGGGACACGCGCCCGGATATCCGCCACAGCCTCTTCCGCGCGGGCGTAGTTCCGGCCAATCACGACGACGGCGGCGCCTTCCCGGGCGAGGCCGGCGGCAACCGCCTTGGCCAAGCCTCCCGTTGCCCCCGTGACCAGCGCAATCCGGCCATCCATAGATGCCACGGCTACCGCCTCCTGACGCTTCCTACCCCAATCCCAGCACGGATCGCCGGGCGAGGCCATAGCGGGTAAGGCCCGCCTTCGCCTGCGGGGTGCGGTTGTAGGTAGACTGGGCTACCTATCGCTGCTTTGAGGAGTGTTTGTGCCTGCACCGCGTGTTTCCGTACCGCCCCGGCGCCCCGCGCGCCAGCTGCTGCTGGACGCCGCCGCCCGGTTGTTCTATGCCAAAGGGGTGGCCGCCACGGGCATTGACACCATCACCTCGGAAGCGGGGGTGGCGAAGAAAAGCCTCTACAACAACTTCGCCTCCAAGGCCGACCTGGTGGCGGCGTACCTGGAAGCCCGGCACGCGGAATGGCTGGAGCTGTACCGCCGCCGGCTGGAAAACGCCGGGAATCCCCGGGAACGGGTCCTGGCCATCTTCGATGCCTACCTCGACCATGCCAATGCAGCCTATGAGCACGGGTTTCGGGGCTGCGGGCTCCTGAATGCCGCCGCGGAACTCCCGGCCGGGGACCCAGGCCGGGAGGCGGTGCGGCGGCACAAGGAACAGGTCGAGCAACTGCTGGAGGCGCATGTACTCGAGCTGCTGCCCGGAGAGGACGAGCGCGCCGCAGGTCTGGCGCGCCACCTCTCCTTCCTCCTGGAGGGGTCCATGGCCAGGGCGGGGCTCGAAGGCGGGGATGCCCGGCTCAGGGATGCGAGGCTCATTGCTGCCCGGATACTGGAGGACCTGTGAGGGCAAAAGTCGCATCCGCCGACGCGCCACTTTGGGGGGCCCTGTTCGTGGCGGCCGCTTCAGTCCTCTGGGGCACCACCGGAACCGCCGCCACCTTCGCGCCGTCCGTCAGCCCGCTCGCCATCGGTGCCGTGGCCATGGGGATCGGCGGCCTGCTGCAGGCGCTGTATGCCGCCCGATCCATTGCGGCCCAGCGGGGCGGGCTGGTGCAAAGGTGGCAGCTGGTGCTCCTGGCTGCAGCAGCGGTTGCCGTCTATCCCCTTGCCTTCTACAGTTCCATGCGTCTGGCCGGCGTAGCCATCGGAACTGTCGTTTCCATCGGCTCGGCCCCGGTGGCTGCAGCCCTGGTGGAGCGGTTCGCGGACCGCAAGCCGCTGACCCGGCGGTGGATTGCCGGTGCGCTGCTGGGAATGGGCGGCGCGGCCCTGTTGTCCTTCGCGGGCCACGGGCCTGCAGGCCCCGGGCCCGGCCTGGAAGGCGCAGCTTCCGGAGCGCCGGCGGCAGGCATCCTCCTGGGCCTGGTAGCAGGCGGCACCTATGCCTTGTATTCCTGGGCCGCGCACCGGCTGATCAGCGGCGGGATCTCCTCGAGGGCGGCAATGGGAGCGGTGTTCGGGCTTGGAGGGGTGCTGCTGATGCCAGTACTGGCCCTGACGGGCGCCCCGCTGCTGCAATCGTGGATCACCTTCTCCGTGGGGGCCTACATGGCGCTGGTTCCGATGTTCGCCGGCTACGTCCTGTTCGGATGGGGATTGGCCCGGCTGCACGCCAGCACCGCCACCAGCATCTCCCTGCTGGAGACAGTGGTGGCCGCTGTCCTGGCCGTGCTGGTGGTGGGAGAGCGACTACCGGCACTCGGCTGGCTTGGCGCCGCCGTCGTCCTGGCGAGCCTGTTCATCCTGACGCCGCGCACCCCGCGCAACCCTCGGCGCAAAAGGGAACCCGCCCTAGCCGGTGGGCTGTTCCCGCCGCCGGTCCCTGCCTGGGAAGGGCCGGTCCAGGAACACGAAGGCCCCCGCGCCCAGCAGCAAAAGGCCGAGGACGACGGCGGTGGCCGCCTGGCTGCCGATTCCCACCAGGAGGAGGACAAGGCCGGGCAGGCACGCGACTGAGCCGGCGAAGAGCCTGGCCGGGACGCGGCGGGCGGGATAGCCGGAGAGCAGTTCCATGGCCAGGTGGGGATCGTCAGCGATCAGCCGCAATTCCAGCTCGTGAAGCAGCCTCCGCTCCTCTTCGGACATTGGCATTGCATGCCCCTGGGTTCCATGAGACGCGGGTATCGGTACTGACCGTAGGAGCCTTGTCTCACTTAGTCAAGACCTGCCTGGCCGCGTGGCGCTAGGGTGAAGGCATGGCTTTGGGGGAGAACAGCAGTGGCCGGTCCGGCGGACGGAACTGGCGGAGGTTTATGGTGCCGCTGGTCGCGGTGGCCAGCGGCGTGATCGGGACGTTGTTAGTGCGGGCCCCGCGGCAGGACGTGGGCTGGTTTGCCTACGCGCCGCTGGCGAACGGGCCCTTTTCGTCGAACAACCTGGTTTTCATGGACGGCACGGCCAGGCTTGGCTATGCCCTGATCCTGGCCGGACTGCTCCTTCTGGCGTTCTGGGCAGGCTACCGGTTCGCCCTGCGCCGCTCCGGGCGGCAAAGGTAGGCGCCGGCACGAAGCCGGCTATCGCCGTCGTAATTCCGCAAACTCGATGGACGGGACAATGGCGCCCGCGTCCCGCTCCACGAAATTGGTGCCGGGCGGGACGATGTCATCGATGGCGTCCAGCACGTCTTCACCCAGCCGGATGCCCGCGGCGCGCAGGTAGGCGTACAGGTGCTCCTCGTTGCGCGGGCCAATGATCACGCTGCTGATGGCCGGATGGGCCAGGGCAAAGCCGACGGCGAGGTCCACCAGGGGGAGCTCCAGCTTGTCGGCCAGCCGGGCCAGGGCGTCCGCCGCGAGCAGCTTCCGCTCACTGGCGGGGCCGGAGATGTCGTACCTCCCGGGCAGGGAGTGCACGCGGGTGGCCGGCCGGCCGGATTCCAGGACGAAGCTGCCGGACAGCCAACCGCCGGCCAGCGGTCCATAGGCAAGGACACCCAGCCCGTACTGCTGCGCGATGGGCAGCACGTCCCGCTCGTTGCCGCGGACCAGCATCGAGTACGGCACCTGGTTCCCCAGCGGCGGGATCAAGTGGTTAGTGGTGGCCAGCCACTGCGCCTCCACCAGCTGCGCGGGCGTGAAGACGGATGTGCCGTAGTAGAGGATCTTGCCCTGCCGGATCAGGTCATTAAGGGTGGTGATGGTTTCCAGGACGTCGGTGTTGTAGTCGGGCCGGTGCGCCTGGTAGAGGTCAATGCGATCCGTCTGCAGCCGGCGCAGGCTGCCTTCCACTGCCTGGGTGATCCAACGGCGGGAGTTGCCGGAGTGGGCGGGGTTGGCGCTCATCTGCCCATGGAACTTGGTGGCGAGGAAAACATCGTCGCGGCGTCCGCGCAGGGCCCGGCCCACCACCTGCTCGGACTCGCCCTGGGAATAGACGTCGGCGGTGTCGATGGCAGTGATACCTGCGTCCAGCGCGGCGTGGATGATCCGGATGCTTTCCTCGGCGCCGGTGGGAGCCCCCGATGGGCCGCCGGTCCCTTCACCGAAGTTCATGGTGCCCAGTGTGAGCGCGCTGACGGGCGTTCCCGACCGCCCGAAAACCCGCAGTTCGCTGAGGCTCATCCCCGGTCTCCTCCCGTTGCCTTGTTTGCCCTTGGCCCGTCACGAGGCTACCCAGATCCGCCGGCTGCCTGAAGATTCCTGCCTTAGTCCTTCGCTTTTCGACGCACGAAGTAACGCAGGGGGCCGGATGACGTTTTGTGGCGCGCGCGCACCAGCCCGCGATCTCGCTTACCTTGAGGGCTGGCCACCCCCGGCAAAGCCGAGCAGTTCGTGAAGCTGTGCGACTTGATTTATCGGCAGCACCAATGTGAGCGAGTTCCTCACGGAGCTGTCCACCGGCGGCGGCCGCGACGCTGAGTGAGTCTGCCGGCACGCACATTGAGTGCGGCGTGGTGCTGCGCAAGCGCAGCACCACGGTGGCCGGCAGCAGCGAGCGGGCCAGGGAACTGGACGCGCTGGAACAGGACCTGCGCCAGGGGCCGTGCCTCACCGCCCTGGAGAACATGCGTTTCGTTGTCCTGCCCGATGGGGAGACCGACACCCATTGGCCCGAGTACCGGAATGTCCTGGGGGAGAACGGCTGGCACAGCGTGCTGGTGCGTCCCCCTTGCCCCGGACGAAAACCAGAGCGCCGCATTGAACCTTTTGCCGACCATCCCGGCGCAACGCGCACTTCGAGCCGTAGGGCCGGGACGCGGGACGTGTGACACCGTCTGCATTTCGCCTCTGCCCCGCCCTGCAATAATCTGAACCAACGGTTGTGTACGGGGGTGCGAACGCCCGGTACAACAGGCAGCACTGTAAGTTCGATCCCTTCACACCAGACGAGGCGGACACGCATGACGGCTTCAGACCAGCAGCACGCACCACGGCCAGCGACGCCGGCCGATCCACCGGGCCTAGCTCCGGCTGCCGGGGAATCTGCTGCCGGCAGGTCCGCTACAAGTGAACGCGTGGACCCCCACCTGCTCCAGCAGTTGGCCGATGCCCACGGGGTGGGAACCTCATTCCAGGGCTGGGACGGGCTGCCGCACTCGGTGGCCGAGGAAACACTTATCAAGGTTCTGGCTGCCCTGGGCGTCGAGGCCCACACCAACCAGCACATCCAGGAGGCCCTGGCGGACGCGGAACTGGCGCCGTGGCGGCGGATGCTGCCACCCGCCGTCGTAGTCCAGCAGGGCGAGCCGGCGCAGGTCCAGGTGCATGTGCGGGAAGGAGCGGCTGCCAGCCTGGCCATCACGCTGGAAGGCGGGGCCGGGACGCGGGACGCGGAGCAGCAGGACGTCCGGGTGGAGCCCCGCGACGTGGACGGAGTGTCGGTGGGCCGGGCAACCTTCGCGCTCCCACACGACCTGCCGCTGGGCTGGCACACGCTCGTGGCCGAATCTGAAGGCACCACCGCAGCCACCACGCTGGTGGTGGCCCCTGCCCGGCTGGAGACGGCAAAGGAACTGGAGAAGCGCCGCGGCTGGGGCCTGGCAACCCAGCTGTATTCCGTCCGGTCCAAGCGGTCTTGGGGGATCGGCGACTTCTCGGATTTGGCCGACCTGGCCGCGCTGAGCGGTGCCCGCGGCGCCGACTACGTGCTGGTCAACCCGCTGCACGCGGCGGAGCCGGTTCCGCCGGTGCAGCCTTCGCCCTACTCGCCGTCCACCCGGCGGTTCTTCAACCCGCTGTACATCCGGATTGAGGCCGTTCCGGAGCTGGCCTACTTGAAGCCGCGCAGACGTGCCCAGCTGGAAAAACTGCATGAGGAAGTGGCCGGACTCAACAAGGACGGTGAACGGCTGGACCGGAACTCCGTCTACGCCGCCAAGCTGCAAGCACTGGAACTGCTGTACCACACCCGCCGATCGCCGGCCCGGCAGGCAGCGTTCGACGAGTTTTGCCGGATTTCCGGCAGCGGACTCGACGATTTCGCCCTCTGGTCCGCCATCCGCGAGGACCTTGCCCCGGACGACCCGCTCTGGAAGGACCCAGCCACCGCCCTGGGCTCCCCGGAAGCGGAGACCCTCCGGGAGAAGCTGGCTGACCGCATCGGGTTCCACCGCTGGCTGCAGTGGATCTGCGACGAGCAGCTGGAGAGTGCCCAGCAGGCCGCGCTGAGGGCGGGCATGCGGCTGGGCGTGGTCCACGACCTGGCTGTCGGAGTGGACCACAGCAGTGCCGACGCCTGGACTCTCCGGAACGTGCTGGCGCCGGCCACCAGCGTGGGCGCGCCGCCGGACATGTACAACCAGCAGGGCCAGGATTGGGGCCAGCCGCCATGGCACCCCGTCAGGCTTGCTGAAGCCGGCTACCAGCCGTTCCGCAACATGCTCGCCACCGTGCTGCGGCACGCCGGCGGTATCCGCGTGGACCACATCCTGGGCCTGTTCCGGCTCTGGTGGATCCCGGTGGGCAACGCGCCCGGCGACGGCGCCTACGTCCGCTACGACCACGAGGCACTGATCGGCATCCTCGCCCTTGAAGCGCACCGCGCCGGCGCCGTGGTGATCGGCGAGGACCTCGGCACCTTCGAGCCCTGGGTGCGGGACTACCTGGCCGCGCGCGGCATCATGGGCACGTCCATCCTTTGGTTTGAGTACGACGGCGACTCGCCCCTGGCGCCCGAAAAGTACCGTACGCAGGCACTTGCCAGCGTGAATACCCACGACCTTCCGCCCACCGCCGGCTACCTTGCCGGCGACCATGTGGCCCTGCGGAGCCGGCTTGGCCTGCTGGAACGCTCCGAAGCCGAAGAACGGGCCGAGCACAACGCGTCCCTGGAAAAGATGCTCGCGATGCTGCGGGAACGGGGCTACCTTCCGGAGGGCGGGGCCGCTGGTTCCGTGGCAGGATCACCCGGTTCCGAGGAGCGCACCATCGAGGCGCTGCACCTGCTACTCACGCAGACTCCGTCCGTCCTGCTGGGCGTGGCTCTTGTGGACGCAGTAGGGGAGCGGCGCGTGCAGAACCAACCCGGGACTACCGAGGCACTCTACCCGAACTGGCAGGTTCCACTGGGCGGGCCGGACGGCAGTCCTGTTTTCCTTGATGACCTCCCCGCGAACGCTCGATTCAACAGCCTGCTCGCGGCGGTAGAGGAGGCTCTCCACGGCTGAACAACCCTGAGGAGGGCGCCATGAATCCCCACCCGTCCCCCGACCTCGCAAGCTCGGCCAGGGACCCCGACGGGCGTGGGCCCACGCTGGTGGTTGGCGGCACAGGCTTCCTGGGAAGCCAGGTGGCCACTGAGCTGCTGAAGCGGGGGAAACAGGTGCGCGCCCTGGTCCGGCCAGGTTCGGATGCGTCCAGGCTGGAGGCAGCCGGCGCCGACATCGCCCGGGGCGACATGATGGACCCGGACTCGCTTGACCGTGCCATGGCCGGCGCGGATGCAGTGGTGACCTCGGCCGCCGGCTACACCAGGCATTCCAAGGGGGATACGCCCGATATCGACACGAAGGGCAACTCCAACCTCGCCGAGGCCGCCCGCCGCGCGGGTGTCCGCCGGTTCGTCCTCACCAGTATCCTCACCTGCGACCAGACTCCCGAGGTCCCGCACTTCTGGCACAAGAAGCTCATGGAGGACAGGCTCGAGCAGCTTGGTGTTCCCTTCGTCGCGTTGCGTCCCGGCGCCTTCCTGGACCAGGTCACCCGGTTCGGCGGGGACCCGATCACCAAGGGCAAGCTCATGTGGATGGGCTCGCCCCGCATCCCCACCACGTTCGTGCTGACCCCGGACCTCGCCGGCTACCTGGCAGAAGCCGTGGACGCTCCCGGCATTGACGGGCAGCGGATCGACATCGGCTGGGACCGTCCGCTCGGCATGCAGGACGTCGCAGAGATCGCGGGACGCCTGCAGGCAAACCCATCAAGGTCCGCTCCGTCCCCATGCCGGTCCTGAAGACGGCGGAATTGGTAGTGGGCCGCTTCAATCCGATGGTGAAGGACCTCGCGGCCATGATCACCTGGTTCCAGACCGGGCGCTATGTCGCCGACACCACGCGCCAGGCTGAGGTGTTCGGGCCGCCACCAGCAGCCGAAGACGCCGTCCGCCGGCTCATCGGCATCCTGGGGCACCCCGTCAAGGGTTGACCGGGAACGGGAAGGGCCCCTCGCCCCGTCCCAAACTTGGGAACAAGGCAAGGGGCCCTCCTGACTGACGGGCGCTAACCCGCCGTGATCACGTGGTTGAAGTGGTCATAGCGGAAGGTGACCGGGCCGCCGTCGTGCTCAAAGGCGATGTTGGCCCCAGGGGAGGCGCCGCCCGCCCCGTAGCTGATGTCCCAGGAACGGTTCAGCGCCGCCTTGAACTCGTAGCTTCCGGCGGCCAGGTCCGGAACGCTTAGCTTCCACACCAGGTCTGCCGGGTCCAGCACCAGCTGGGCCTGGTCACAGGCTGGCTCCCAGTCGGCAGCACAGCCAAGCTCGCTGTTCATGCTGCCGGCAGCGGCCACTGCTCCGGGCTGCTGGGAGGCGTAGACCGCGCCTAGGACGTGGGTCCCGTTGTCGTAGCGGAACGTCACCGGCCCGCCGGGGTGGTCCAGAACGAGGTTCGGGCCGTTGAATTGGCCGCCGTCACCGTAGTTTTCATCCCAGCCGCCGTTCAACGCCGCCTTGTACTCGTACTTGCCTGCCGGCAGGTCCACCGTCAGGCGCCAGATGTTGTCTGCCGGGTCCAGGGTCATCATGGCCTGGCTGCAGGAAGGCTGCCATGCTTCGGCGCAGCCCATCGCCTGGTTCAGCGAGCCGGCAACGGTGACTGAGTCGGGCTGCGGGGCCTCGCCCACAGTGACTGTGCGCACCTCGCTGGCGACAGTGAAGCCGGGGCCGCTCATCGAAGCGCGGTACTTTACCTCGGTGCCGTCCGCCAGGCTGGAGACATCGTCCGTCGCGGAGTACACCGGCGAAGAATTATCAGACCCGACGGCCGTCCACTCGCCGCCCGCCACGCTGCGCTCAAAAGAGACAGTGTGGCTGGCTTTCTCAGGATCGGCTGTGGCGCTGAGTTCCACCATGCCCTTGACGCTGCTGCCTTCTTCGGGTTTCTGCAGCGTGAGAACGGGTGCCGGGACGCTGGCCGAGAGCGCCTGGCTGGTGGCTGTGTGGCCGCCATTGTCCAGGACGGTGGCGCGGTACTCCACCGCGGTGCCGGCGTCCAAGGCCGCGACGTCATGGAATACCTGGTAGGGAGCAGTGTCATCAGTGCCGATCGGTTCCCATGTGCCGCCCGCTGTTCTCGCTTCGAAGGTGACCTCGTAGAACGAGGAACCGTCGACGTCGGCCGTCACGTTAAGTCGGCCATTGTCACCGAGTGCCGCCGCAGGTTCCTGGAGCACGACGGTGGGCGCGGCCTTCGAGTGCGGGATGCGGCCCGAGGACTGGTAGACCACGGCGGACAACGGCGGGACGGTGACGGTAAGCTTCCCGTCCTCCGACGTCTTGGCTTCAGCTGCCGCATTGCCGTAGATGCGGGTGTAGTTGCGCTTGGCGATATAGGTAGGAACCTCGGCAGTTTGCGGCTGCTCACTGTTGTTCAGCGCCACAACGTATTCCCGCTGGTCTTCCGCGTCTATGCGGGAAAAGGCGTAGATGCCTGCACCCTCGGACGCGTGGCGGTGCTGGTGAGCGCCGTCGCGGAGGGCGGGGTGCTCCTTGGTCAGTGCCGCCAGTTCGCTGATCTTCGCGTACAGCGGGTGTCCGGTGTTGAAGTTGTCCTCCGCATGGGTGGCATCAGTTCCCAGCAGGTCATCGTCCAGGTATTCCGGCACCTTGCTCGCGAACAGGGTCTGCCGCGCGTCCTGGTCTCCGCCGGGGCCGGTGAAGCCCTGCTCGTCGCCGTAGTAGATCACGGGGTTGCCGCGGGAGAAGTACATCAGCTCGTGGGCAAGCCGGTCACGGGCCACCTGCTCCGCGTCGCCCGAGCCCGGGTTGTCGGCGGCGATGAAGCTGCCAATGCGGCCCATATCGTGATTACCCAGGAACGTGGGCAGTTGATAGACGTTGGAGTCGGCGTCCGTGTACCAGTCATCGCCCGCAAAGAACGTCGCCAGGTTCCGGGTGTCCTGGCTCTTGGAGGCGAAGTTGCGGGCTGCGTCCTGGAACGGGAAGTCCAGTACGGCCTGCATCTGGTTCCGGGTGGTGAATTGCGAGGTGAAGCTCTTGGTAGTGTCGAAGACCTCGCCGAACATGAAGAATTCTTCCTTGCCCTGTTCCTTCGCGTAGGTGAGGACGTCCGGGCCGAATTCCTGCCAAAACTCGTTGTTGACGTGCTTCATGGTGTCGATCCGGAAACCGTCCACGCCGAAGTCACCGATCCACGTTTTGTAGATGTCCTTCATGCCCTCCACCACCGTGGGATGCTCCGTGAAGAGATCATCAAGGCCGAAGAAGTCGCCGTAGTAGGCGTCCTCACCCACGAAGGTGGTGTCGCCGCGGTTGTGGTAAAGGGTGGGGTCGTTCAGCCAGGCCGGAACCTTCAGGTCCTTTTCGTCCTCGTCCAGGACGGGCACGTAGGGGAAGGAGGTGGCGGCGTCCAGATCCGGGAAGTCGCCTGTGCCGGCGTAGTCGCGGTCATCGAATTCCTGGCCGTCCGCCGTCCTGTAAGGGACTGCATCCTTGGAGACGTAGCCCTTGCGCGCACCTTCCTGGTAGCCGATGACGTCCGCCGTGTGGTTGGTGATGATGTCGAAGTAGACCTTCATGCCGCGGGCGTGGGCAGCGTCGATGAGGGCCTTGAGTTCGTCGTTGGTGCCAAGGTGGGGATCGATCTGGGTGAAGTCGGTAATCCAGTAGCCGTGGTAGCCCGCGGATTTGTCCTCGGGCTGGACGGCCTTGTTCTTAAAGCTGGGGGTGAGCCAGATGGACGTGGTGCCGAGTCCCTGGATGTAGTCGATCTTGTTGAGGAGCCCGGCCAGGTCGCCGCCGTTGTAGAACCCCTTCCTGGCCGGATCGAAGCCCGAGACCATGGGATCGGGGCCAAGCCCGCCCTGGTCGTTGGCGGTGCTGCCGTTGCTGAAGCGGTCGGCCATGACGAAATAGAAGTTCTCGTCGGTGACCGGGGCCCGGAGCGAGTGGAGGGCTGATGACGCTCCCGGGTTCTTTGGGCCCTCTTTGGTGCCCGGTGTGGCGGCTGCGGGAAGGATTGCTGCGGATACGGTAATGGCTGCTGCAACCAGTCCTGCCGCGGAGCGGAAGCCCGCCGTCCGGAGGGTGGACGGAACCGTTCCTGTTCGTGGTGATCGTTTCTGCCTGGTGGTTCTGGCGCGCGACAAGGCGCTGTTAGGGGTGCGGGATGTCAAGGGGTGAGACCTTCCTGGTGTAGCGGCGCTGCTGTACAGGTTTGCCGGAGGCAGGGCGTGCTGCATGATCCAGGTTCACAAGGCAGCATCACCCTGTGAACCACGTCACAACTGTAAGCGCTTGCACCAAATAACTCCAGCGTTTGGGTAATGCCCGTTGCGGGCCCCGGAAGCTCTGGCTAAAGGTCTTAGCCAGCCAGGATGAGGGCTGTGGGTGAGGGCGTCCGGACGTCATGGAGCAGGGGGCCCGGCAGCCCTGTGACAGGATCCAGGGCGAACGTGGCCACGTTGTCCGACCGTTCATGGGCCACGTGGAGCCAGTTGTCCCTCACCAGGTGGTGCCGCGGCCAGTCGCCGCCGCTCCCCATGTCCTGGACCGGCAGGAGTTCCGTTCCGCCGCCGGCAACCTCTAAAGTGCTGATGATGTTGGTGCCGCGGACACCTACATAGGCGTAGCCGCCGTCCTTTCCCAGGCAGATCTCGGCCGCGGAGTCTCCGGACTGGCTGCCGCCGGACGTAGCCGGTCCGCGGAACACCAGTTCAAAGGTCCCGGCTTCAGGCCGGACGATAAAGACCTCAACGGAGTATTCAGAGACGACGAAGACGTTGCCGCTGGCATGCTGCACCAAGTGGCGGGGACCGCTGCCGAACGCCAGTGCCACCTCATGGTCGGCAACAAGCCCTGTCCCCGGGATGTAGTTCCAGACACGGAGGGTGTCATGGCCAAGATCGGTGGTCATGATGCGGCCGTCCTGGAGCATCAGGCTGGCGTGCGCCCGGCTTGGCCGGGGCTGGCCCGGGGACAGGCTCGCATGCGGGTCCGCCGATGGCGGGGACGCAAACCGCCCGGTTATGCCGCCGTCGGAATCCAGTTCATACAGGAGGACCTGGCCATCACCCCAGCAGGCAGCGGTTACGAAGCGGCCCCGCCGGTCGACGGCCACATGGCAGGTGGCCTCACCGGCGGGCTGCGGCGGGCCGAGCGGCTCCAGGCCAAAAGCGCCGGTCCGGCGGTATGCCTGGACCATCTTGCGCTGCTCAGCCACCGCGTAGACGACCGGAAGGGTTGGGTGCACGGCAATGAAGGACGGGGACTGCGCCTGCACGGCCGTGCCCAGCCACTCCAGGCTGCCGTCCTCATGGGCGCGGAGGGCGCCGATGCCCTCGGCCCGGCCGTCTCCGTCCGGTGTGTAGGTGCCGGTCCAGATGATGGTGTCGCTAGTGGCGGAGGTCATGCTTCCATCCTGCCAAGAATTTTGTTCCCTCCGTGGTGACGCGGCCTCAGCTAGCATGGAATTTCCAGTCTCGGCAGGAGGAGGTGGGTCCGATCAACGTGTTACCTGTTTCGGGTTCATCCTGGTGCTGCTGTCCGGGCCGTTTGGCCTGACTTGTGCGTGCAGGGTGACCACCGGCACACCGAAAGGCGTTCCCATGCCACCTGCTGAATGGTTTCCTGCTCCTCCTGAATCACCTCCCGCTTCCCTGACTCTTGCTGGGGTTGTCGCCGCCTTGCGGGGCGCCGGCTGCGTTTTTGCTGAGGAGGAGGCCCGGCTCCTTGTGGCCGAATCTTCCAGCCCTAAGGAACTGGCCCGTAGGGTGGAGCGGCGCTGCGCCGGTATCCCGCTTGAATACGTCCTGGGCTGGGCCGGGTTCTCCGGCCGGCGGATCGAAGTAGGACCAGGCGTCTTTGTGCCCCGCCGCCGGACCGAGTTGCTTGTCCAGGTGGCGTTGGAACTGCTTGCCGTGGCCGGCCATCCTCCGTCCAGCACCGCTGCATCCAGTGTCGTGGTCGATCTCTGTTGCGGGTCCGGGGCGGTAGGTGCCGCCCTGCTGGCTGTATACCCAAACCTGGAACTCCACGCCGCCGATCTCGATCCCGCTGCAGTGGAATGCGCCCTGCGGAACGTCGGGCCGCTGGGCGGCCAGGTGCACGAGGGAGACTTGTTTGATGCCCTTCCCGTTTCGCTCCGCGACCGCGTGCACGTGCTTGCAGCGAACGCCCCATACGTGCCCAGCGATGCCATTACGACCATGCCTCCGGAGGCCCGGCTTCACGAACCCCGCCTTTCCCTCGACGGCGGGGCGGATGGGCTGGACATCCAGCGCCTTGTGGCTGCCTCCGCTCCCGGATGGCTTGGTCACGGAGGGCATCTGATCATTGAGACCAGCGAGCAGCAGGCAGCAGGAACGGCATCAATCGTTGCGGCGGCTGGCCTTGCTGCCAGGACCGTTCGATCGGAAGAACTGGACGGCACGGTAGTTATCGGGACCAAAGCGACCTAGCACCGCCCTGACATGACACCGTTGCTAACCTGGCTCCGCCACAGGGGACCCGGTCGCTAAGTGGGCAGGCGGGGGGGCGAAGTGGACAGAGCAGGGGAGGGGCGCCCCTAGGCAGAGGGACGGACCGGAGGGCCCGGATCATTCCCGGGGGTAGGGGAGTGGTGGCGGTTTGAAGTAGTGGTTTTGCAGTGCCTTTTGGTGGGGGTCGATGTGGGGCGGAGGGATGAAGGTTGGCGTGCCGTGCGGGGTGGCGATTCTCCATTGTTCTTTATGAATGAGGTGGTGGTGGTAGCTGCAGAGCAGGACGCCGTTGTTGGTGGTGGTTTCGCCGCCGTGTGACCAATAGGTGATGTGGTGGGCTTCGCACCAGGGCGCGGGGATGGTGCAGTTGGGGAAGGCGCAGCCTTGGTCGCGGGCCGTGAGGGCCAGGCGCTGGGCCGAGGTGAAGAGACGTGTTTTCCGTCCGAGGTCCAGGATTTCGCCGTGGGCGCCCAGGACAGCCGGGATGATGTCGGCGTCGCAGGCTATTTTGCGCAGGGTGGTGGCGGCGATTGGTCCGGTGAAGGCGAAGTTTCCGGTTCCGGGGCGGTCGGGCGTCGCCTGCTCAGCGTTCCGCGTGCTGGCGGGGAAGAGGTCCCGGTAGTTGATGGTGGCGATGATCTGGGGGCGGTTGCCGCCTGTGATGGGCAACTGGTTGGTGGTCAGGCCTGCTTTGATGGCGGAGACAAGCCCGTCGAGCTGTTGTTGGGGGCGCGTGCGCCGGTCCGGGTTGATGTCAGGGTCCCGGTGCGGGTCCACGGTGGCATCCGGGTTGTCTGCCGGGGCGTGAGGCTGGCTGCTGCACGTGAGGTTTTCCATTGGCTGGCCGGTGCTGATGCCGCTGCTGGCGCCGCTGCTGGTGCTGGTGTTGGGGGTGGTGGTGCGGGGGTTGGTGGCGGTGTTCATGACGGTGGCGAGGTATTCGTACTGGTCCGTGGTGGCGAAGATTTCGAGGTGGTGCAGGCCGTGACGGGGCTTGCGGATGAATGCGCCCTGGGTGTGGCGAAGGGCTTCTTCTGTGGGCTCGGTACCGTCGGCGTCGATGGTGTCGGCCCAGCGGTGGGCCAGCCGGGCGAGGAAGTCGGGGTCGGCGGTCCTGGCGGCGGTGGTGAGATGGTGTTCGATGTGCTCGAGGGTTTCCTGCGTGGTGTGGTGCTGAAGCCGGTCGAGGGTGGCGGTGATGATGGTCGCGGCGTGTGAGGATACCGCAGGTGCTGCAGCTTCGCTGCCTTGGGGAGCGAGGGCGGCGGCGAGGTGGATGCGCAACGGCGGGACGGGTTGTCCGGTGAGGGTGCTGGCTGACAGGACCTGGTGGGCGAGGGCAAGGCGGCGGCGGGCCTCGCGGATGGGGATGCGGAGCCTGAGCCTAAGGAACTCGGCGGTGTTCCGGCAGCCATCGTTGGCCGGGAACGTGGACGTCACCTGCTGATCCTGATGCCCGGCGGCAGGTACGGGACTGGTGGGGGCGGGCCAGTTGGCGTCGGTTTCGTTCAGTGTCTCGACGCCGTGGGCGTCCCAGCCAGTAACCCAGCCCTGGCCCGGTCTACCCGTTGTTGCCGCGCTGGTGCGGGCCCTGTTGGTTCGGGCGGCCGTGGCGGCGGCGATGGCCTGGGTGCGTGTGCGGTCCACGGCACCGGCGGACTGGATTTGCAATGACTCCACACGCCGGGAAAGTTCCTCAATCTGGGCCGCGTAATGGGCCGCGTCTGCATAGTCCACGGCTGTCAGGCACTCGGGTGCCGCGGCAGCAGCCGCCGCGAGCAGTGCACCGATTGCGGCCAGCCCCAGCGGGTCTTCAGCCGGGAGGGCAACCGAATCACTACCTGCCGCCCCAGTGTCTGCCGCCCCAGTGTCTGCCGCACCCGTGCCTGCCGCGCCGGTGCCTGCCGCGCTTGAGTCCGAGTGGTCAGTGGGAGCCGGGCGGGCGGGAAGGTGACTCAGCCGCCCGGGCGGAGCGCCGGCGTCGTGCTTATCAAACGGGCGGCGGCCCCGCGGCACAACCCGCGGAAGAGTGCCGGCAGTGCTGCCGAACTCTGCAAGCTGCGCCCCAATGGCCTCCATGGGACAACTCTCCCAAAGACCACCGACAAAATAGCCAGCCCGAAAGGCTATGTGGAAAACCCGCTAAAAAGGGGTCGCCTGGCGTTCGGAATGGCGGTGGGAAGCCAAGCGATCAAGGTGGGCGAGGCGGGTCCGTGGCGTCATTGCGGCGGCAAGCTAATGCGCGGACGATGGAGCCATGGGCAGAAACCGCGGCCGGCTGGGCCGGCGATCGAAGGTCATCCTGGCGGTTCTGGCAGTCGGGGCTTTGGTGGTGGGGCTTGTCGTGTTCAAGCCGTGGCTGCTTTTCGTGGACGTGCGGGTGGACGAGCAACTTCCGTTTGTGGCCAGCCAGACCACCCCGCCACAGCCTTCGCCCTCCGGCGTTCCAGGCGGGGACGCCACCCAATCCCAGGCTCCTCCGGCGGCGCCTGCCGGGCCACGGCAACTGGCCGTGGGCACGCTCATCAGTCACGAACACACCACCACGGGCACTGTCCGGATCGTTGAACAGCCCGACGGCAAGAGGCTGCTGACCCTGGAGAACCTGGAGACGTCGAACGGCCCGGATGTCCACGTCTGGCTGAGCGCTGCCAAGGTAGTGGAGGGCACAGCCGGCTGGTTTACGGCAGGTTCCGCCGAGTACTACGACCTGGGCCTGATCAAGGGAAATCAAGGCAACCAGGTCTACGATATTCCTGCTGACGTTGATCTTGCACGGTACAAGTCAGTGGACCTCTGGTGCGTGCAGTTCAGCGTTTCCTTCGGCGCCGCTGACCTGGTCACCTGATGCCCCGGAAGCCTGTCTCTTCCAAGGCCCGGCATGCCTGAATCATAAAAAGCTGCCGGCCGCCGCGTCCCCCAAGGATCGCGACGGCCGGCATGGCGATTCAGTTGTAGCACAGGGAAGTCAATGCCCCCTTGTCAAGCGTGCTTCCCGCGTCATGATCTGACGCACAGCGCTTTAGGCCTTCGAACCACCCTCATCGGACGTGGTTCCCAGGTTTGTTGTTTCCGGGTGGGTGCTGTGCGCGGGGATGTGGTCCTCGCCGAGGTCGCCCGCATCGTTCAGGGTTCCGGACGTTCCGGCTGCACCGGTTGCCCCGGCCGCGCTGAGGTTTCCCGTCGCGCCCAGGTTGCCCGACGTTCCGGTGGTGCCGGAAGAAGTTCCGGTCCCCGTGGTTCCATAGCCGCCCGGGGTGGCCGCGCCTGTGGTGCCAGCGCCTGTTCCGGTGCCGGGTGTAACCGTGGAAGTGCCGGCGTCGGACGTTGCAGGCGTGCCGTCGCCCGAGGACCCGGAGGCACCGTCACGATGCATTGCAGAGCCAAGCACGGTCCCCGCCCGGCGTGCCGCCTCGGTCAGCTGGTCAGCCACTTCCGGTGCCTTTTCCTTGATGGCATCCGTGGCAACGTGAACCTTGTCCTGGACAGGCTTGCTGTCCCAGATTCCTGCGGCGCGTGCCTTGAGTTTGTCGTACGCAGCGCGCCCCGACCGGGATCCAAGGACGTACCCGGTGGCAATTCCGATACCCAAAAGAAGCTTGTTTTTCACGATGAACTCCTGCTCCGTGAGAAGGTTTTCTATTCCGGCCGGCCGGAAGGCCCATGGCCGGGAATATGAAAACCGGCCCGGGGGATTATGTCCCCGGGCCGGTTTCCTGGCTTGCGGGCTAGGTTAGCCGCGCACGCTGCGCTTGGTGATCATGCCGTAGACAAGCAGCACGATAAGAGCGCCGCCGATGGCCAGCAGCCACGTCTGCAGCGAGAAGAACTCCTGCAGCCCGGTGCCGAAGACCATGCCGCCGATCCAGCCGCCGAGGAGTGCTCCTACGACGCCCAGAACCAGGGTGATGAGCCAGCCGCCACCCTGTCGGCCCGGAAGGATCGCCTTAGCGATCGCACCAGCAATAAGTCCGAGAATCAGAAATGCAATAAATCCCATTTTTCGTTCCTCTTCCTAAGTAAAGGAGGCCTCCGGATCCCGGAAGCACTTCATCCTTCTGACTCAATAGTAATCATGCTTACTATCTTTTTGCCAACCCCGGAAGAGGGAAAAAGTGCATTTCAGGGCTGTTTTAGTGCCCTGTGACGTCTGAATCGTTACCAGCTCCGGGCCCCTCGTCCAGAATGGCCAATTCCGCTAGATCCTGCGGATCAAGGGCGAAATCGAAGATGTCCAGATTCTCCCTCATCCGGTCCGGATTCGCTGTTTTCGGAATCGTTACCAGTCCGTGTTGAATGTGCCACCGCAGCACCAGTTGGCCGGGCGTTTTGCCATGCTTTTCGGCTAGCTGCGTGAGGATGGGCGCGTCCAGCAGGGCCGCCCCGGACCCGCCCAGCGGACTGTAGGATTCGGTGACAATTCCGTGCTTCTGGTGGAACTCCCGCTCAGCGGCCCGGGTTACCGCCGGCGTCAGCTGGATCTGGTTGACGGCAGGAACCACGTCAGTTTCTGCCATCAACCGCTCCAAATGGGCAGGCTTGAAATTGGACACTCCTATGGAGCGCACCTTTCCTTCCGCCTGGAGCCGCTCAAACGTCTTCCACGTGGAGATGTACTCATCCCGCGCCGGCAGCGGCCAGTGGATCAGCAGGAGGTCCACGTAGTCCAGTCCCATCCGCTTCAGCGAACCCTCAAGCCCTTCCACCGCCCTGTCGTTCCCCTGGAACTGGCCGTCGAGCTTGGTGGTGATGAATAGCTCGCTCCGGTCCACGCCGCAGGCACGGATGCCGTTCCCCACCCCTTGCTCGTTGCCGTATTTCACGGCCGTATCGATGTGCCGGTATCCGGCTTCCACGGCCTGGACGACGGCGGCAGCGGCTTGATCGTCGTCCAGCGGCCAAGTGCCAAGACCTACCTGCGGGATGGAGTAGCCGTCATTGAGTTTGATCAGCGGTGCAAGTGTCATGAGAACAGTCTCTCCCGTCGGGCGCCGTCCTAGCTCCCAAAAGCCCGGAGAATGTTCCCGGCGTTGTAGTTCAGCACGGTCCGGGCGGTATCTGAAACCTTGTCCGGGCCCTTCTGCTGTGCAAGGAAGTCCACGAACCGCTCCAGCGTCCGCGCAGCCTTCTCCGGGTCGCCGTCCTCAACGGCCTTCGCTGCCTGCCGCACGTTTTCCGTGAGCTGGCTTGCCACCGGGCCGGCGACATCCTTCGACTCCGTCAAGTCCTCCAGTGCGTGCTGCAGTGCCTTCACGCTGCCCGGAAGCCAGGCGGCGCGCAGCGGCACATCACCAAACTCCATGTCGGAGGCGAGGTAGAAGTCGGTGTAGGAGGGCTGGTTGTAGCTGGTGTTCTGCCGGGCAACCTCTGCACGGTACTGCGGATCGTGCATCAGCGTGTACAGCTTGTGGTTGGTCACTTCGGTGCTGATGTACATTCGCAGGGCGGTGCTGTCCGCGGTCCGGACGAGCATCTCCTCCCGCCAGTCACCCACCACGTCCGCCACCAGGCTGGGTGTTCCCTTGGTGCCGTTGTTGGTGCGCGTTCCCTCCGCGGTCAGCAGCCGGCCGCGCTTCCAGTCATCAATGCTGGGGGTCTGGTCGCCGGAGCCGTTGATGATCTGCGTGGTCATGTCCGCTGCCCACTTGATGCTCATGTTGGTGCCGGGCTGGGACGTGGAGAGCTTGTCGCCGTCGGCGGACTGCATGCCGATGGCCCAGTTCTCGATGCCGGGCACGGCGGGGTCCACGTCGCCGATCATGCCCCGGCCGGTGTCCTTGCCCGAGTAGGCTCCGAACAGCACCTCCCCGGTGCCGGCATCCCGCATAGCGTAGCCGTAGGGTGCCCAGGTGCCGCCCTCGTGCACGGTGAAGATTTCCTTGCCGGGCCGGTGGGGGTCGATGTCCGTCACGTGCATGGCGTCGCCGTGGCCCAGCCGCGCCTCTTCGCCCGGCGTTGCGCTCCCCTGCGGCATGGTGTCGAACGAGCTGTACAGGACCGAGCCGTCGTCGTCGATCGTCGCGGAACCGTAGACGATCTCCTGCTTGCCGTCGCCGTCCACGTCCGAGGCGCTCAGCGAGTGGAAGCCCTGCGTGGTGAGTTTGCCGTACTGGGGGTCCGTGCCGTCGCGGCCGTGTGGGGAGTCATTGAACGGGTTGGTCATGGGCGCCCAGCCCGAGTCGAGGTTCCAGACCGGGGAGAGGTTGGTGCCGTCCCAGGTGTAGGTGGCCAGGGTGGTACGGGTGTAGTAGCCGCGGGCGAAGACCGCTGCGGGCTTCTGCCCGTCCAGGTACGCGACGCCGGCCAGGAACCGGTCCACGCGGTTGCCCGGCTCGATCCGGGCCATGGCGTAGTCGCCCCACATCAGGCCGTCGTCGTGCCGCCCCGGCTCGTAGGCCACCGTCTTCAGCTCCTTGCCGGTTGCGCCCTCGAAAACGGTGAGGTATTCCGGGCCGGAGAGGATGAAGCCCTCGAAGGCCCGCAGGTTGTTACGTCCGCTGCGGGAGGGTGCGTAAACGTCGATGAAGTAGTCGGCCAACGCCTTGGCATCGGATGTGGACAGCGGGTACTGGTACTTCGGCGCCATGCCGAAGGCTTCCTCGAGGGTGGCGGGCCAGTTGCCGGCCTTCACCTCTGGGTGCTCGCTCCAGCCCTGGAACATCTCCACCACGTGCTGGTAGTAGTCCGCAGCGCTCATCCGGTAGTCGTCCGTGTTGGCGTAGCCTGCTTCGATGTCCGACTGCAGGAGGGTGATGAACTGCTGGGACGCGACGCTGCCGTCCGCGTTGTAGTTGGCGCTCCTTGTCCCCGGCGCCGTCTTCATCATCATCTCTGCGCGTCCGTCGCCGTCGAAGTCGTTGACGAGCAGCTGCGTGTAGTGCGCGCCCGAGCGGATGTTGACGCCCAGGTCGATCCGGTGCAGGAGGGTGCCGTCCGCCTTGTAGGTGTCCACATAGGTGTTGCCGGTGTAACCCACCTGCGAGACGTCTTTGGAGTTGTTGGGGTCCCACTTCACGATGAACTCGTATTGGCCGTCACCGTCAACGTCGGCCACCGATGCGTCGTTGGCGGAGTAGGTGTAGGCCTGTCCGGCCGGGGTAATACCGTCGGCCGGCTTCTTCAGCGGAATGTCCTTGAAGTTTCCGCCCCAGGAGGTTGCGGTGGCGCTTTCGTCCAGTTCAACGCCTTCGACGACGGCGCGCACCTGGTACTTCGAGGCGGCGGTCCCGGAGGCGTCCAGGTAGTTGGTGCTGTCCGTGACCGTGGCCAGCTTCTGGCCGTCCCGGTACACGTTGAAGTCGGTGCCGGTGACGCCCGTGTCGGAAGAACCGGTGGCCTCGTGGCCCAGCAGCCGCCAGCTGAGGAAGACGCCCTCGGACGTGCCTGCGGCCACCAGTCCGCGGTCCAGGTGGTCCAACTGGACGGCCGGGTTGCCCGACTTGGGGGAGGGACCGACGGCGGAGGCCGGGGCTGCGATGCAGCCGAATGTCAGGGCCACGCCGAGGGCGCCGACGGACAGCAGGCGCAGGCTTGTCTTGGTGGGATTCATCGGTGAATCCTTTCAATTTTGTATCGGGAAAACGCTTCCCCAGTAACCTAGGGTAGGGGGAGGGAATAAAACAAGCCTTGAATTCACGTCCGAAGCACGCTATTTAGAACGTTGTAGAGATGGAGTGGGGCGCCCCCCTCGCGGAACAGATGCGGGGGGCGCCCGGTGTTCCTGGTGCGAGGAGTTGCCCGGTGTTCCTGGTGCCTGGTGCCTGGGGCGAGCGCTACGCGTGGCTATGCGCCGCTGCGCGCCCAGGCCGTGAGCTTGTCCGTGAGCTCCATGTAGGCCTGGTCCACCACCTGCAGTTCCGGGTGGGAGTCATGCCATTGCACGATTTCCCGGGCGGCGTCGGCGAAGGGAATCGTGGCCGTGTAGTTTGGGACGAGGGCCTTGATTTTGGTGTTGTCGAAGATGACTGAGTGGGAGCGGTCACCCAGCAGGTTGGCGCCGATCCCGGGGTTGTGTGTGGCGATGGTCTCCGATGCCACGTGGACAAGCTCCGGCTCCGCGATGCCCGCGGCCCTGGCGAAAAGCCGGTAGACCTGGTTCCAGGGCAGGTACTCGTCGGACGTGATGGTGTAGCTCTCACCCACCGCCTGGGGCAGGCCGAGAAGGCCGACGAAGGCCTGGGCGAAGTCCCGGCTGTGGGTCAGGGTCCAGAGCGAGGTGCCGTCCCCGTGCACCATGACGGGCAGGCCGGCGCGCATCCGGTGTATGTCCGTCCAGCCGCCCACCATGGCGATCTTGGTCCGGTCGTAGGTGTGGGAAGGATGGACCACTGTCAGTGGAAAATCGTCGTCCCGGTAGGCACGGAACAGCAGTTCTTCGCAGGCGATCTTGTCCCGGGAGTACTGCCAGAAGGGGTTTTTCAGCGGCGTGGACTCAAGGATCGGCAGCCGGGTAGGTGGTTTCTGATAGGCGGACGCGGAGCTGATGAAGACGTACTGTCCGGTCCTGCCCCGGAACAGGTCCAGGCCCGCCTGCGCCTGGTCCGGGGTGTAGGTGATGAAGTCGGCAATGGCGTCGAACTCCCGCCCGCCCAGCACCTCCCGGACGGCCTGTTGGTCCCGGATGTCCGCGTGCAGGATCTCCGCCCCCTCCGGGACCGGCCTGGTGGTCCTGCCCCGGTTGAGGATGGTGAGCCGGTGGCCCAGCCCGACGGCGCGTTCCGCTGCCGCGGTGCTGATTACCCCGGTGCCGCCGATGAACAGGATGCTCCGCGGCGCCACCGGCCCGGCTTCAGGATGTGGGATCACCACGCGTAATCCTCCGGGGCTGTCCGATGGCCCGGGAAGATGGCATCCAGTTGCTTCAGGGCGTCGGCATCCAGGGTGACGTCCAGCGCCCGAATGGCGGCATCCAGCTGCTCCTGGGTGCGCGGGCCCACGATCGGGGCCGTCACAGCCGGCTGGTGGAGGAGCCATGCCAGGGCGACGTCGCCGGGCTCGTGGGCCAGCTCATCGGCAAAGTCCTCGTACTGGCGGATCTGGTCTTCGTGCTTCTTCAGGGTTTCGGCCGCACGTCCCTCGGTGCGCCGGACGCCGTCGCGCTCCTTCTTCAGCACCCCGCCCAGGAGCCCGCCCTGGAGGGGTGACCACGGGATAAGCCCCAGCCCGTACTCCTGTGCGGCAGGGATGACCTCCAGCTCCACCTGCCGCATGAACAGGTTGTAGATGGATTGCTCGCTGACCAGGCCGGTGTAGTTCCGGCGCCGCGCGGCCTCCTGCGCTTGGGCAATATGCCAGCCGGCGAAGTTGCTGCTGCCGGAATAGAGGATCTTGCCCTGCTGGACTGCCACTTCAATGGCCTGCCAAATTTCGTCCCAGGGGGTATCCCGGTCGATGTGGTGGAACTGGTAGACGTCGATGTAATCCGTCTGCAGCCGCTTGAGGCTGGCGTCCAGGGCGCGGCGGATATTGAGGGCGGACAGCCTGGACTCATTCGGCCGGTCCGTCATGGTGCCGTAGAGCTTGGTGGCCAGCACCGTGTGTTCGCGGCGCTCGCCACCCTTGGCGAACCAGCGCCCGATGATCTCCTCGGTCCAGCCGCGGTGCCCCGTGCCGCCGTAGACGTTGGCGGTATCGAAGAAGTTGATGCCGTTCTCATGGGCGGAGTCCATGATGCTGTGGGCATCGGATTCCTCCGTCTGCGGCCCGAAGTTCATGGTGCCAAGGCAGAGGCGGGAGACCTTGAGGCCGGACCGGCCCAGATGGGTGTATTCCATGGAAAGTCCTTTCAGCGTTTGGCGGTTGCGCCGGCCGGAAAGCCGCTATAGCTGGGTGAAGGATGCGACGGCGGGATCGGAACCCTGGCGGGCGCCCGACTCGAGGGCGCTGATGGCGGAGAGTTCGTCGTTGGAGAGCGTGAGGGACGAGGCGGCGAAGTTTTCCCGTATGCGTCCGGGGTTCACGGACTTGGGGATGACGATGTTGCCGGCCGCCAGGTGCCAGGCGAGCACCACCTGGGCAGTGGTGGCGTTGTGGGCGTTGGCGATGGAGGTGACGGCGTTTCCGTTGAGGTCCGCGCCCCGTCCCAACGGACTGTACGCCTCCACCTCGATCCCCAGGCTCCGGCACTTCCCGGCGAGCTCTGCCTGCTGGTAGCTGGGATGGAGTTCGATCTGGTTGACGGCTGGGACGATTTCGGAGGACTCGAGCAGGGTGTCCAGGTGCTCGGAGAGGAAATTGGAGACGCCGATTGCCCGGATCTCTTTGTTCTCGTACAGCCGCTCCATCTCCTTCCAGGCCTGGACATAGAGGCCCTGCGACGGAACCGGCCAATGGATGAGGTAAAGGTCGATGTAGTCCAGGTCCAGCGCCTTGCGGCTGTTCTGGAAGGCCTCCTGGGCACGGCCCTGCTCGCCGTTGCGCAGCTTGGTGGTGATAAAGATGTCCTCGCGGGCGATGCCGGTGGCCGCAATGGCAGCGCCGACGCCTGCCTCGTTCTGGTAGGCGGCGGCAGTGTCGATATGGCGGTAGCCGGCCTCCAGTGCGTCCTCGACGGTCCGCTGCGTGTCTTCCGGCGGGACTTGGAATACGCCGAAGCCAAGCTGGGGGATGGTGACGCCGTTGTTCAGTGTCAGCTCTGACATTGGTGCTCCTTGCAGGTGCTGGTGCGAATGCTGGAAAGGGATGCCGTTTGCTCGACCAGAGAAAGCGGTTTCCGCTGGCTCTGGTCTGAGCCTATGCATTTTTCGCCCCCAAGTCAGCAGCTAAGGATGATTCTCTTTTTCCTAGGACTGCCAGTCCTACCTTCGTTGTAGAAGGCGCGGGGAACGCCGGGCACAATGGTCACCATGGGTCAAAGCGCCGAATTCGGAAAATTCCTCAAAGCCATGCGGTCACGGTTGAGTCCGGAAGTGGCCGGAGCCGGTTCCACTCCAGGGGCGCGAAGGGTTCCCGGGCTACGGCGTGAGGAAGTGGCGCGACTGGCCGGAGTCAGCACTGACTACTACGTCCGGCTGGAGCAGGGCCGCAACATCCACCCCTCACGGACGGTCCTCGACGCCGTTTCCCGGGCGCTGCAGCTGGACAGCAGCGAACACGAGCACATGCTGGATCTGTTGGAGAACTGTGCCGGAACACCCCGGACGTCCGGGGCCGCCGTGCAGGGCGTCCGGCCGGCGCTCCGGCACCTCCTCGAGGCTTTGGGGGACGTACCCGCCATGGTCCTGGGGCGGCGCAGCGACGTCCTGGCCGGGAACCGGATGGCGTTCCTGCTCTTCACTGATTTCCCAGCCCTTCCGGCCGCCGAGCGCAACCTCACCCGCTGGCTAATCCTCGATCCTGCGGCCCGGGAACTGTTCCGGGATTGGAAGACGGTGGCGGCGGAGGCAACGGGAGCACTCCGGCTGGACGTGGGGCGGCACCCCAACGATCCCCAGGCCAGCCAGCTGGTGGGCGAGCTCGCGGTGCACAGCGAGCATTTCCGGCACTGGTGGGCGGGACACCGGGTAGCGACGAGGGCGGCGGGAACCGTCCGGCTCCACCACCTGGCCGTGGGGGACCTGGAACTGAACTTTGAAAACCTCGCCTTGCCGGACGACCCCGACCAGACGCTGCGGGTCTATTCCGCCCGGCCCGGCTCGCCGGCGTCGGACTCGCTTGCCCTGCTGGGCAGCCTCGGTGCGCCCGGAGCGGGGCCGCAGCGGGAGGAAAGTGACGCCGTCGCGGCACCACGCGAGACGGGGGAAGGGTAGGGCCGCCGGGCGGCTGTACATTTGTCCAGAGCAGGGCGGCAATTCTGGCCAGGCGCCCATTGGTGGGGTGGGGTGCTGTTCCTAGGCTGGAGGAACAAGCTCTTCGCCCACCAAGGATGGTCTCAAAGATGAAACGCATCGCCCTGCTGAAGGAACGCCAGGCAGGTAACGCCGGCAACGCCTCGTCCACCGCCACCGGCTCGTACTGCCCGGTATCCGGATTGTGGAGCCCCGACCACGATCCCCACACCGTGCTGTCCTTCTTCGAAGGACATGTGTTCCCCGCGTTCGACGGCGTCCCGACGGTGTGGCGGCGGCGTCCTTCGGACATCGCCTCGGCCAACTAGGGCCACCTTAAACGCGGACTGGCCCGCAGCTGGCGCCTAAACCCATTGGTTTAAGTGCGCCGCTGCGGGCCAGTCGCGGGGTTTTAGTGTTCCTCGAGGCGGAAGCCGATCTTCATTGTGACCTGCCAGTCGGCGATCTTGCCTTCCTCCAAGTGTCCGCGGATCTCCTTCACCTCGAACCAGTCGAGGTTCCGCAGCGTTTGGGAGGCCTTGGCGATTCCGTTCCGGACGGCGTCGTCCACACCCTGATCCGACGTGCCGACAATTTCAGAAATGCTGTACGTGTGGTTGGACAACTTCGCTCCTCGTGATCATCGTTGCTCCCGGTTGCGGGCCGTTCTTGAAGACTAGTAGGACTTCCGGAGCCTTGACCAGCCCTTATCCGTATGTGCGGTCAGGGGCCATCACTGCGAACCTGACGCGAGAGTTTCTTCCGGATACGGACGTCCGGACTTCCAGCACATTGGCCCTTTGCAAGCTACGTGCTGCCCAGCACCAGGGTTTTCAGGTCGTCCAGAGTCTGCTGCCGGGACGGCCCAGCCCGGGGCCCGGCCGTCCCGCCGCAAGCCCATCCGCCCCTTCAACACCATCCGCAACAGGAGCAGAATGGTGCTGTGACCAGCGTCAGGATTCCGCAGGCCCGGTAATGGGCGGCACAATGAGGCACGCAAGGGGTTTCCGGCCGGTTTTGGCGGAGGGCCGCGACGCCGTCATCGACCTTGTGCGCTTCGTCTGCCTGGCCCTGGTGGTGGTGGGCCACTGCATGATGATGAGCCCTGTCTTGCATGCCGACGGCACGGTGACCACGCAAAACACGCTCGCCGAGCAGGACTGGTTTGTTCCGGTCATCTGGATCTTCATGGTCATGCCGCTGTTTTTCGTCACCGGCGGCATCACCGGCCTGCAGTCCTGGCGGCGGCTGAGCAAGGGTGGCGGAACGGCCTCCCAGTTTGTCCGGGCGAGGCTCCTGCGCCTGGTACGCCCCGCCACCGCGCTGCTGGTGGTGATGTTCGGAGGCCTGGGCGCGGCAGGGCTGCTGGGTGTGCATCCGCAGGTGCTCCAGCTGATGGCGACCGGCGCGGGGATGCCCCTGTGGTTCCTGGCCGCCTACCTTGCGGCCCAGCTGAACATCCCGCTCCTGGCCGCCCTGCAGCGCCGCGCCCCCTGGCTCACTTTCGGAGCGCTGTCTGCGCTGGTGGTAGCGGTTGACTGCCTCCGCGGGGCGCTTCCCGGTCTTGCGCACGCCAATCTGGTGTTCCTGTGGTGCGCCATCCAGCAGGTGGGGTTCCTTCTGGCCGACGGCCACTGGTCCCGGATGTCGCGTTCCGGGCTGCTTGCCCTTGCCGTGGGGGCCAACCTCGTCCTCGGTGCCGTGACGGGTGTGGGACTGTATCCGGGCAACATGCTGGTCAACCTCAACCCGCCCAACCTCTGCCTGCTCCTGCTGGGCATCTCGCAGGCGGCCCTCCTTGAGCTGGCGCGGCCGGTGCTGGTCCCGGTGTGCTCGGTGCGGTGGGTCAGCAGGCTCATGATGGTCGCGGGAAGCCGCTCCCTCACGGTGTATCTGTGGCACCTTCCCCTGCTGGTCGGAATGTCAGGGCTGCTGCTCCTCACTCCGTTGCCCAAACCCGCTTCAGGCACGGCGGAGTGGTGGTGGGCAAGGCCCCTGGTCCTCTTGGCGCTGATCCTCCTGCTGGGAGCCGCCGTGCTGGCCTTTGGCCGCCTGGAGGAACGTCCGACGACGGTTCCCGGCACCCGCTGCCGGCCCGCCCGGGTGGCGGCCGCCGTCCTCGTGGTCTTCCTTCCGGTCGGGGCCGCGGCCTTCAGCGGCCTCTCGCTGGGACTGCTGGGTTCTGGCGCAGCCTGCTTCGCCGCTGCCCTAATGCTGTTGCTCTGGCATTGCCAGCGGGGTGAAGTAGTGCCAGTGTCGAACCATGACCGAGAACACGATGTCCACCGAGGATAGGTTCACCCCCGACGTCACCCTGCGGCGCAACGATGCGCAGCAGCGCTACGAGCTGCTGGTGGGGGGCAATTTGGCCGTGCAGTCGTTCTTCCGGGACCTGCCCGGCCACATCGACTTCACCCACACCGAAACCAGCCAGGACTTCGAGGGGCGCGGCTTGGGCAAGGTGCTGGCCCACTTTGCGCTGGACGACGTCGTGGCCACCGGTAAACGCATCATTCCGCACTGCCCGTTCATTTCCGGCTACCTGCGCAAGCACGAGGGCTACGAACAGTTTGTTGACTGGCCGGAGGGGTAGCCGCATGGCTGCATCCTGAAGAGCCCCACCGCCCACGCCGTTATGGTTCCACTGCACCGGGTACTTGACCGGTAGCAAAGGCCGTAAAAGCAAGGCGTAAGGACACCATGGCTCATCCGGAAGCATTGTTCGATGTTGCAGTCATAGGCGGGGGACCGGCCGGGCTGAGCGCGGGCGTTGCCCTCGCCAGGGCCCTGCGCTCTGTGGTGGTGATCGACGCCGGCGAACAGCGGAACCTGACGGCAGCCGGGGTGCACGGTTTCCTGAGCCGTGAAGGCATGAGCCCGCAGGACCTGGTGTCTGCGGGCCGGGACGAGCTGGCACGGTTCGGCGGGACCGCCCGCCGGGGATTCGTAGTGTCGGCACGCCGTCAGGGCGGAAATTTTGTCCTCTCGCTCCGGGAAGGCGCAACCCTGACTGCCCGCAGGCTCTTGATCGCCTCCGGGATCACTGACGAGTTGCCTGCAATTCCCGGGCTGGCAGAACGCTGGGGGCGGGATGTCCTGTACTGCCCCTACTGCCACGGCTGGGAGATTCGGGATCAGCGGATTGGCGTCTTGGCGGCGGACTCCAATTCTGTCCCGGAGGCGCTGACCTTCCGGCAATGGAGCCAGGACGTAACCCTCTTCCTGAACGGCGCGCTTACGCTCAGCCCTGAGGAGCAGGAACAGTTGCGTGCCCGTTCCGTCCGGGTAGTTGACGGCATAGTAAGTGGACTGGATGTCCAGGCAGACAAACTCGCCGGGCTGACTCTTAACGACGGGAGTGTACGGCCGCTGGACGTGCTGGCTGTCAGTCCGGCAACCGTAAGCAAGGCGAACATGCTCCAGCGCCTGGGGCTGGAACCCTGCGGGCTGGACGAGGGGGAAGGCAGCCGCCTGCAGGCGGACGATTCAGGACTGACCTCCTGTCCCGGAGTGTGGGCTGCCGGCAATGCCACGGATGTTTCAGCGCAGGTGATGACGGCGGCGGCTGCCGGGTTGCGTGCCGCTTCTGCCATCAATGCGGACCTGGTGCTGGCGGATACGCGGCAAGCCGTGGCGGCGGCGCGGGCCTACAGCCACTAAAGACGGGCGCGGCTCCAGCCGCGGTGCTTAGCTGGCGAGGGCCTGCGGGGTGACCACGAGGCTGGCGGCAGGGTCATCCATCGTGAAACCACAGGCGCAGCGGTAGCTCACTACCGTGTCACTGCCGGCGGCCATGCCGACCGGAACGATACCGGTCCCGTCCACATGGACGGGCTGGTGGACGGGAAGCTCGGCGGGATCGATCCGCTGCATGGGCATGCGGCAGTGCATGCGCGAGTTGAGTGTGACCAGCAGCCCCATATCCAGCGTCTGGGTCGTTTCCGCGGGAGATGCTTCTCCCGCTGGGCGTTCCCCAAACGCCGTCAACTGATCTTCGGTAGCGGTGGCCATCATGTTCATCCTTGGGCTTCTTCACGAGGCCCCCAGCGTGGGCAGCCCCGCCGCGAACTGCTTGCGGAGGTTCATTTACAACCATTACCTAAGCATGCTTACTAATAAACGGGCAAATCCGTTGTGGCCAGCGACACATGCCAGGGAGGTCGCTTTCCTGCCCCGAGCCTTTCAGGAGCTGCTCCCTACGCCCGCTTGCGCTGCCACTGCAGCGCGTGCCAGAGCAGCAGACTGATGAGCGCTGCAATCCCGGCGAAGACCGCATAGGGCGTAAAGGTAAACACCAGGAACTGCGCCGGCATCCCGCCGCTGCCGGGGCCCAGGAAGATTTCCGCGTTGGCGAAAATCCATGTTCCGCCGCCAATGAGCACGGCAGTGAGGAGCCAGAGGGCGGCAATGAAGGGGTTGAAGGCAAACGTGCTGCCGCCCTCCGGGTTCCGGGCTGCCTGTTCGTTGTCCTCAGGAATGGGAGTCCCGTCCCGGTCCACTTCCCGAAACCCGATCGCGTGCGCAGGTACCTGTTCCATTGTTCCCCCAGATCGAAACGCAGCGTTCAGTGCTGCTGGTAAGTCCACCCTAGCCGCGCCGGCAGCCGCCGCGCGCCGTGGCGGCTTTCGGTCGGCGGGTGGGGCATTGTGCTTCACCTCCTGCGCCACGCGCCAGTCAATGACGCTGGAGAGGCCCCAAAGCCCCCGGATTTCGCGGCAGTAGAGAAATAGAGCACAAAAGTTTGATTAAAAGGGTTACCTAAGTAACGCTTACCTCTGTAATTCCCCAGCTCCTGACCGAAGGAAGACGAGTGTCGCTGATGCCCCGCCTTGACGAGTTACCCGTGGATGACCACCGCAGCAGTGGTGTGGACACAAAACCCGAGCCGCCGGGGCAGGACTTTGGCTCCCGGGTGGAACTCGCGCTGGGGGCAACCAACCATCTGTTCAACGCACGGAACTCGCCGCGCTACGTGGCGCAGGTTCTGCAGGGCGTTAACGCAGTGGCAACCAAGCTGGAGCGCACCACCAAACCATTCACCGGCGTCGGGCCTTCGGAAATGAAGGCCCGCGTGGGCGCCGTGGACCTGGATGCCCCACTGCCGGACACCGCGGCCGCGCTCCAGGAACTCGAATCCGTCTACCTCCGGGACGCCATCTACTTCCACGACGCCAAGTACGCCGCCCACCTCAACTGCCCAGTGGTGATTCCCGCCCTGGTGGGCGAGGCCATCCTGTCCGCGGTGAACTCTTCACTGGACACGTGGGACCAGAGCGCGGGCGCCACCATGATCGAACGCCGCCTTATCGACTGGACGGCGGAGCGACTGCACCTGGGTGACAACGCGGACGGCATCTTCACCTCCGGGGGCAGCCAGTCCAACCTCCAGGCGCTGCTGATCGCGCGGAACCACGCCGTGGCGGGGCTCCGGCAGGATCCCGCCCGCAGCGGCCTCCGCCTCCCTGCCCTGCTGGATACCCTGCGGATCTTCACCTCGGCGGACAGCCACTTCAGCATCCAGAAGTCGGCCTCCATGCTGGGCCTCGGCTTCGACGCCGTCATCAGCATCCCCTGCACCGCGGACCACAGGATGGACCCTGCGGCCCTCGCCGAGGCCATGGCGGAAGCAAGCCGCGCGGGCCTGACCGCCATGGCGGTAGTGGCCACTGCAGGGACCACGGACTTCGGCGCGGTGGACCCGCTCGCAGACCTCGCCGCCCTCGCCAAGGCCTACGGCGCCTGGTTCCACATCGACGCCGCGTACGGCGGCGGACTCATGGTGTCCGGGCGCTACCGGCACCTGCTGGACGGCACCCGCCTCGCGGATTCTGTCACCGTGGACTTCCACAAGACCTTCTTCCAGCCGGTCAGCTCCAGCGCCCTCCTGGTCCGCGAGTCCGCCATGCTGCGCCACATCACCTACTACGCCGACTATCTGAACCCGGAGAGCGCTGCCCTGGCCGACATCCCCAACCAGGTGGACAAGAGCATCCAGACCACCCGCCGGTTCGACGCGCTCAAGCTGTGGCTCACCCTGCGGATCATGGGTGCGGACGCCGTCGGGGCATTGTTCGACGAGGCGATCGACCTCGCCGCCCGAGTGGGCTCCCTCCTCGAGGTCGACGACGACTTCGAGCTCGCTGCAGCGCCGCAGCTCAGCACCCTGGTGTTCCGCTACCGCCCGGTGCTGGGCAGCGGGGAACGCCTGTCCGAGGACGCCGCCGACGCCATCAACCCCGCCATCCGCGCCGCCGTGTTCGCATCCGGCCAGGCAGTTGTTGCCGGCACCAAAGTGGGGGGCCGGCACTACCTGAAATTCACACTCCTCAACGCCGAGGCAACGCTCGAGGACATCGCCGAGATCATCGGCCTCCTCCGCACCACCGGCGCCGGACTGCTGCAGAGCGAGGTATCCGCATGAGCACCCAGGACAGCCGCAGGATCTACGACTTTGCCGCCATCGGCGTCGGGCCCTTCAACCTGGGCCTCGCCGCCCTCACCGAGCCTGTGGAAGGGGTGGAGGGCATCTTCCTGGAGCAGCGCGAGTCCTTTGACTGGCACCCCGGGATGATGCTGGAGCCCGCCCACCTCCAAGTACCCTTCATGGCGGACCTCGTCACCATGGCGGACCCCACCTCGCCCTATTCGTTCCTGAACTTCCTGAAGCAGACGGGCCGGCTGTACCGCTTCTACATCCGGGAAAACTTCTACCCCCTGCGCGCCGAGTACAACCAGTACTGCCAGTGGGTGGCGGGCCAGCTGGCTTCCGTCCGTTTTGGCACGGCTGTGCTGGATACGGCGTACGACGGCGGTCTGTACCGCCTGGCCGTCTCCGGTCCCGATGGGCCTGAGGTACTTTACGCCCGGCGGCTGGTGCTGGGAACCGGCACCTCCCCTTACGTGCCGGAAGCGGGTGCCGGCATCGTTGCAGGCGCTGCGGCCGGGAGCGGGGGAGTGGCCTTCCACAATGCCGACTACCTGGCCCGGAAAGCCGAGCTCCAGCAGCAGCGCAGCATCACCATCCTGGGCAGCGGCCAGAGTGCCGCCGAGATCTATTACGAGCTCCTGCAGGAAGCCGACGTCCACGGCTACCAGCTGAACTGGGTGACCCGCTCCGGCCGGTTCTTCCCGCTGGAGTACACCAAGCTGACCCTGGAGATGACCTCGCCCGAGTACGTGGACTACTTCCACGGACTGCCACAGGAGCGCAGGGACCACCTCAACAAGACGCAGAAGAACCTCTACAAGGGGATCAACTCGGACCTGATCGATGCGATCTACGACCTGCTCTACGCCAAGAGCATGTCCGGCATTGTCAATAGCCAGCTGCTGACCCATTCCACACTGACCGGGGCGCAGTGGGACCCGGTCGCCGGCACCCACACCCTGCAGTTCCGCCACGGCGAACAGGGCACCTCCTACACGCTGGACAGTGAAGCCGTGGTGTTTGCCACCGGCTACGGCTACCGGGAGCCGGCGTTCCTGGCCGGTGTGCAGGACCGGATAGCCCGGGACAGCGCCGGCAGGTTCGCGGTGGACCGGAACTACAGCACCGGCGTCGAGCCGGGCGAGATCTTCGTCCAGAACGCCGAACTCCACACCCACGGCTTCGTCACCCCGGACCTGGGCATGGGTGCCTACCGCAACTCCTGCATCCTGCGGGAGATCACCGGCCGCGAGGTGTACCAGGTGGAGCGCAGCATCGCGTTCCAGCAGTTCGGTTCCCCGGCCGCCGCTGGCGCGCCCGCCGCACCGGCTACCACCGGAGCGGAGGTGCCGGCATGAGGTTCACGTTCCGCTGCCTTGACGCCAAGGCCGACGCGCCGCTCCTGCACAGCTGGGTGACCCAGCCCTACGCCTCCTTCTGGGGAATGCTGTCCGCCAGCGAGGAGGACGTGGTGGCGGAATACGCCAAAATCCAGTCCAGCGGCCACCACCACGCGATTCTGGGGCTCGACGGCGGCGTCCCCGCCTTCCTGATGGAGGAGTACCTTCCGGCGTCCTCGCCGCTGACCGGCCTCTACGCAGTCCAGCCCGGCGACGTGGGCATGCACCTGCTGGTTGCCCCGCCGTCGGGAAACCCCGAATCCGGCTACACCACGGCGGTGATGGATGCCGTCCTTGGCCGGCTGTTTGACCGGCCGGAGGTGGAGCGCGTGGTGGTGGAACCGGATGCCCGGAACACCAAGATCCACGCCCTCAACGAACGGCTCGGGTTCCAGTCTGCCGGGGTGGTCACCCTGCCGGACAAGGAAGCCCTGCTCAGCTTCTGCACCCGCGCCGACTACCTTGCCGCCAGGGCCGCACTAGACACTCTTTCCACGCCAGTCCCGCAGGGAGCATCACTGTGACAGTCCACTTCGACACCTTCGCACCCCCCCGCCGCGGCACCCCCGGCGCCGGCACCATGAACGCCGCCCCGCACCTGGACGCGGAGCGCTGGAGCAGGGCCAACCGGCACCTGCTGCGCAAGGCGCTCGCCGAGTTCTCGCACGAGCGGATCCTCACGCCCGAACCGGTGGACGGCGAGCCCGGCAGCTACCGCCTCCACAGCGGCGACGGGCTCCACGAGTACCGGTTCACCGCCCGCGTCCTGGAGTTGGAACACTGGGCCATCGATGCCGCGTCCATCCGCTACTTCCAAGGCGGCACGGAAGCGCCGCTGGACGTACTGGGGTTCATCACGGCGTTCCACGAGACCTTGGGGATCAACATCCAGATGCTCCCCGTCTACCTGGAGGAAATCAGCAGCACCCTGGCAAGCCACGCGTACAAGCAGTGGGCCGGCCAGCCGTCTGCCGCAGAACTCGCGGCCGGCGTGACCGGCGGCCAAGACACCGCCGCCGACTTCCAGGCGATCGAGCGGAGCATGACCGAGGGCCACCCCTGCTTTGTGGCCAACAACGGCCGGCTGGGTTTTGGCATCAGCGACTACCACGCCTTCGCCCCGGAAACCGGGGCGGCGGTTCAGCTGGAGTGGATCGCCGTGCACCGCAGCCACGCCGTCTTCACCTCGAGCGCCGGGCTGGACTACCGGACCCACATGTACGCCGAGCTCGGCCCGCTGGCGGCCGACTTCACCAGCGAACTGCAGCTCCAGGGCCTCGATCCGGAGCAGTACTTCTTCATGCCTGTCCACCCCTGGCAGTGGGAGAACAAGCTGACCGTCACGTTCGCGGCCGAAATTGCCAGCCAGCGCATCGTCTACCTGGGGTCGGGCTCAGACCAGTACCAGGCCCAGCAGTCCATCCGGACGTTCTTCAACACCAGTGTTCCGGCCCGGAACTACGTCAAAACTGCCATGTCCGTGCTGAACATGGGCTTCATGCGCGGGCTGTCACCGCAGTACATGAAGGCCACTCCGGCCATCAACGACTGGCTGCGGAACCTGATCGAGGCGGACGGCGCCCTGCAGGAGCGGGGCTTCACCATGATCGGCGAGATCGCTGCCCTGGGTTACCACAATGGTTACTACGAGGCCGGTTCGGCCAACGGGTCGCCTTACCGGAAAATGCTGTCCGCGCTGTGGCGTGAAAGCCCGCTGCCCCTGCTCCGGGACGGGCAGCAGCTGGCCACGATGGCTTCGCTCCTGCACGTTGATGCGCAGGGCCTGCCAATGGTGTCCGCACTGATTGAACGCTCCGGGCTAGCCCCCGCGGACTGGCTGCGCCGCTACTTCGACGCGTACCTGGTGCCGCTGGTGCACTGCCTGTACAGGTACGAGCTGGCGTTCATGCCGCACGGCGAAAATGTCATCCTGGTCCTCCAGGACGGGGTGCCGGTGCGGGCCATCATGAAGGACATCGCCGAGGAAATCGTGGTGATGGGGGACCGTCTGGACCTTCCCGAAGAGGTGTCCCGGATCAAGGCCGCCATCCCGGACGGCGAAAAGGTCCTGGCCATCTTCACGGACATTTTCGACTGCATCTTCCGGTTCATGGCGGCGCTGCTGGAGGACGACGGGACGCTGGGCCAGGAGGAGTTCTGGCGGACGGCTGCCGCGGCCGTGAAGGAGTACCAGGAGCAGCATCCGGAGCTCGCGGACCAGTTTGCCCGCCACAACCTCTTCGCTGCGGACTTCGAGCTGTCCTGCCTGAACCGGCTCCAGCTCAGGAACAACCAGCAGATGCTGGACCTCACGGACCCGTCCGGCGGACTGCAGATGGCCGGACGCCTGGCCAACCCACTGGCCCGCTTTGCCTGAGGACGCCCTGGGAAGAAGGCCGCCTGGGGGCCGATTGGGGGCGGGTCCAGGATGGCCCGGCATATAGCTAGGCTTGCAGCATGACGGCTAAAACCTCCGGAACCACAGCACTCATCACCGGGGCCAGCGCGGGCCTGGGCGCCGAGTTCGCACGCCAGCTCGCCGCCCAGGGCACCAACCTGGTCCTGGTGGCGCGGAACCGTGCCCGCCTTGAGGAAGCCGCGGCGGACCTGGAACGGCGCTACGGAATTACGGCTGAGGTGCTCCCCGCCGACCTCACGGACGACGCAGGGGTGGCCGCCGTCGTCGCACGCCTCTCCGATCCGGAGCGGCCGGTAGGCCTCCTGGTCAACAACGCCGGGATCGGGCTGCTGCACAACTTCGAGGACAATCGCATCCTGGAGGAGAAAAAGCACCTGAAACTGCACGGCGAAACCGCCATGGTGCTGACGCATGCCGCACTGAAAGGCATGCTGGAACGCCGCAGCGGCAGGATCATCAACGTGGCAAGCATCGCCGCGTTCCTGCCGCGCGGCACCTACTCCGCGGCGAAGGCATGGCTGGTGAGCTTCAGCCGCTGGGCTAACCTGGCGTACCGCAAGCAGGGCATCAGGGTAACTGCCGTCTGCCCCGGGTTCACCCACACGGAATTCCACGACCGGATGGGCATGGACAAGTCGGTGGCCCCCTCCTGGGCCTGGCTGCACGCGGACCGCGTGGTGCGCGAGGCCCTGGCGGACAACGAACGCGGCAGGGCCGTGTCCATCCCGTCCAAGCGGTACAAGCTGGTGGCCGCGGTGGCGCGGGTGGCGCCGGCGAAGCTAGTGGCGGGACCTGCGCGGAAGCCGAAGTAGGGGCGGAAGCCGGACGAGCGGGCCCCGCCCCAGCAGGGCGGCGAAACTCCGCGTTCCGGCCCGGCGCACCGTAACCACCACCAGAATTCCCACCAGCGCGCCCACCAGGGTCTCCGCGCCGCGTTCCAGGATCAGGAGCGCGGGGTCCATGGGGGCCGCGAGCTGGGTCATCAGCAGGATGACGGGCGTGAAGGACACCATGGCGAAGCCGTAGTGGCGGGCCATGAACAGCTCGGTGGTGAACTGGAACAGGATCACCAGCAGGGCCAGCAGGATGGCCTGCTGCCGGGGGAACAATCCGGTAAGTGTCCAGGGCTCCGGGAGAATCACGACGGCGGCGACCGCCAGCCCCACGAACGTCCCCACAATCCGGTGGATGCCGCGGCGGACACTGCTGGGGAGGTCTGCACCCGCGAGCGGCACGGCGGCCGCCGCCATCGCCCAGTGCGGGTGGCCGCTGCCGCTGAAGACGCCGATG